>JANONO010000091.1:0-13215 GCA_031420875.1 Gallionellaceae bacterium
GTGAAATCTATCAACACATCCGCACCCTGCAGAGCGGCGGCTACGTCCGCCTAATTTTCACGCCACAGGAATTGCCGGTCAATGCCCCGGCATCCTGCCCCAGCTGTGCGCTGGCTGTGTGTTCCAGTGCTGCGTACAGCACCAGATCATCCGCCTGCGCCACGCTTTCCAGCAGCGTTCTGCCCATGCGTCCAGTGCATCCGGCAATAGCTATTTTTATTTTGCTCATTAATGTCTCCTTTGCGGGGGCTATTATTTTGCGGTCGGATCTTCTGCCGCAGGCATTTCTGCCGTGGTGAGCGCTGGCATATTGCTATCCTCAATGCGCGCCAGGACATCACCGTCAAAATAGACGGTCATGCGTTGCTGTTCAATTAATTTATTATCTTGCTCCAGCCGATATACATAGTCCCAACGGTTGGCATGAAAAGCATCGTTAATTAACGGCGTACCCAAAACAGCGCGCACCTGTGTGCGCGACATGCCCAGCTTGAGTTTGCCGCGCATCTCGGACGTGACCAGATTGCCTTGACGAATATCTATCTTGTGTGGGGTAAAAGACGGCAGCCGGGCTACGCCGCCGCACGCAGCCAATAACAGGGGAATAACAATGAATGTGACGCGCATGAAAGAATCCACCATGAAAAAACTTTATCTATGGAAGCGCCGATTAAGTCCTCCGTTCGTGGTGAGCTTGTCGAACCATGAATGGAGGACAGTTTACATTCAACGTGTTATTTCAACTACCCTTCGACAAGCTCAGGGCGAACGGACTTAATCGGCGCTTCACTATAAAACTTTGGCATGATACATCAAGCCTGCCTCAAGCCGACATGCCCAACATTTCTGCGGCATGCTTGCGCGTCGTCTCGGTAATTTTTACCCCGCCCAACATGCGCGCGATTTCCTCTACACGATCTTCCTGTTTGAGTACGCTGATCGTGCTCAAGGTCGCGCCGTTGTGCGCCGACTTGCTCACCTGCCATTGTGCATCGGCCATTGCCGCCACCTGCGGCAAATGGGTCACGCACATCACCTGATGGCGCTGCCCCAGACGCTTGAGCAAAGCGCCGACTATCTCGGCCACGCGCCCGCCTATGCCGCTATCTACCTCGTCAAAAATCAGCGTCGGTACACTGGCCACCTGGCTGGCGGCAACCTGTATCGCCAAACTGATGCGCGACAATTCGCCGCCAGAAGCGACCTTGGACAGCCCGCGCAACGGCGTACCGGGATTGGCTGCCACCTGAAACTCCACCGCCTCCAGCCCATGCACCGTGCCTGTTGCCAGCGGGATCAGCGTCACGGCAAAGCTGCCGCCGGGCATGGCCAGGGTCTGCATTGCAGTGGTAATTTCCTGCGACAATTTTGTCGCTGTTTTTTTGCGCGCTGCGCCCAGCTTTTTCGTGGCGGTTAAATATTTTTCCTGCGCGGCGGATTCTTGTTGTGCCAACATGGCTAAGTCGGCATCGCCGCCTAATTCATCTAGGCGCGCCACAATGCGCTGCAAGGCTTCTGGCAATTGCTCCGGCGGTACGCGATATTTGCGCGCCGCTTCCATCACTGCAGCGATGCGCTGCTCCTGCTCGCGCAAGGTTTGTGGATCGGCATCCAATTTTTGTTGGTAGTGGCGCAACGAGTACACTACTTCCTGCAATTCATTTTGCGCGCTTTGTAAAAGATGCAGTGTGTCGTGCAGCGATGCGTCGAATTCCAGCCCGGATTGCAAGCGTGTGACCAGCGCATTCAACTGCGCTAGGCAGGCGGTGTCCGCTTCGCTCAACACTTCCACGCCGAACTGCGCGGTCTCCAGCAATGCGGCAGCATGTGATTGGCGCGCATGGTCGGCTTGCAATTCTATCCATTCCTGAGCATTGAAATTCAGCGATTCTAATTCGCGCCGTTGGAACAGCAACAGCTCGCGCTCCGCCGCCACTGCTTCGGCGTTCTGTTCCAATTGTGTGCGGCGGCGCAATAGCGTTTGCCATGCGTGGAATAATTCAGCCAGCGTTTCTGCTTCTGTCGTCAATCCAGCATAGCCATCCAGCAGTTTGCGTTGTGCGTCGGCGCGCAGCAAGGATTGATGCGCGTGCTGGCCATGCACATCCAACAGAAACTCTCCCGCCTCGCGCATCTGCTGCAAGGTGGCACTGCGGCCATTGATGAAGCCGCGCGAGCGGCCGCTACTATCCAGCACACGGCGCAGCAGACACACATCGGCATCGCCTTGCAACTCCTGTTCACGTAACCAACTTTGCAGGTCAGGCAAATTAGCGAGATCGAATTCGGCGCTGATTTCGGCGCGCTCGCAGCCGTTACGCACCATGCCCGCATCGCCGCGTTCACCCAAAGCCTGCGACAAGGCATCAATCAATATGGATTTGCCAGCACCCGTCTCACCCGTCAGCGCGGTAAAACCAGCGGCAAAATTAAGTTCGAGCGAATCAACAATGACGAAATCGCGGATGGTTAAATATTTGAGCATTACGGGGATTTATTCCAGAGTAATTTTTCGCGCAACATACTGTAATAACTGTGCCCCTCCGGGTGCAGCAGACAGGCTGACCGAGGAAAACGATCCACCACGACCTTGTCATTTCCCTGCAAATCAAAATAGCTGTGGCTATCGCAGCGCACACGTGCATCGCTGCTACGGTGCGGCAAAATTTCCACTAGCGAATCGCTTTTGACCACAATCGGACGATTGCTCATGGTGTGCGGACAGACTGGCACCAGCGCAATCAGATCGAGTGAGGGATGCAGAATCGGGCCACCCGCAGACAGCGAATAGGCAGTCGAACCGGTCGGTGTCGCCACGATCAAGCCATCGGCACGCTGGCTGTATAAAAACTCGCCATCAATACGCACTTCGAACTCGATCATGCTGCTGATATTGCCGCGATGCAGCACCACTTCGTTGAAGGCCAGCGAGTTAAACACTTCCGTGCCCTCGCGCAAGATGTGTGTCGCCAACAACATGCGCTGCTCGGTGACGAACTTCCCGTCCAGCATCGCGCTGATGGTTTGCTGCATGGTGTCGAGCGAAATGTCGGTCAGGAAACCTAAGCGCCCTTGATTCACTCCCACTAGCGGTACGCCGTGCGGTGTCAGAGTGCGTACGATATTGAGCATGGTGCCGTCGCCGCCCAAGACGATGGCCAGATCAACCTGATCGCCTAGCTCTTCAAGGGCAAGGACGGAGTAGGAATGTTGCTGCAAATACTCGGCGGTCAGGCTATCCACCACTACGGCGATGCCTTTGTCGGTCAAGAAATCAGCCAGCCGCAACAAGGGCACGGCAATATCCGGTGACTTGCGCTTACCGATGAGCGCGACAGTTTTAAAGGGAAATTTCATGCGTGTGATTAACCAGACTGTCCTTTAGCCGTATTTAACCCATTCCCCCTCCAACTCCCCCTTCAAGGGGATGGTTGGGGTGGGGATAGGGGTAAAATTCCCCAATAGATTTTTTTGGAATTAAACCACATAGCAACCGACTTACGCATCTTTTTTATATGCACACCTTATGGTTTTGCCATACCTGGCGGTTTCGTTAAGCCCCAAGGTGAGTTGCTTAACCATGCACTGAGTTTATCCACCGTTTGTGGGCGGCTTAAAAAATATCCTTGAGCATGGTCGCAGCCTAGCAGGCCGAGCGCATTTAGTGCTGATTCATCCTCCACCCCTTCGGCGGTTACGCTCAAGCCGAGGTTGTGTGCCAAGTCTATGGTGGCGCGAACGATGGCGGCATTGGCCGGATTTTTGAAATCCATGACGAAAGACTTATCCACCTTCATTTTGTCAACGGGCAGATTTTTTAAATAGGCCAGTGAGGAATGACCCATGCCGAAATCATCTATGGCGAAGCGTATCCCAAAATTATGCAACTCGGTCAATACTTCCTTGGCGCGGTCGGGGTCAACCATGATCGCGGTTTCAGTGATTTCGAGAGTGAGCTTTTCCGGGCTCACACCCGAGCTGAGCAACATATCCCGGACTTCATCCACAATGTCAGGCTGCTGAAGATTGCGTACCGAAAGATTGACCGAGACGTTCAAATCAATACCAGCGCGCTGCCAGCGATGCTGTTGGCGCAAGGCGTTGGCCAGCACCCAAGTGGTGAGTGAGGCAATCAGCCCGGTTTTTTCTGCTGCCGGGATGAAAGTGTCGGGATAGATTAATCCCCGGCTAGGATGTTGCCAGCGCACCAGCGCCTCGACCCCGACTGTTTTGCCGGTCTTAATATCCACCACCGGCTGGTAATGCAGGGTCAATTCTTCGCGCTGAATAGCCAAACGCAATTCGCCCATCAGGGCAAGCTGCTGCGGATTGTAATCATCCGACTCCCTGCTATAAAGCAGATGGGTGAGATTCTTTTCTTTGGCGGCGTATAGCGCCACGTCGGCATGCTGTAACAGGGTGTCGGCATCCTGACCATGGTCGGGAAACAGCGCAATGCCGATGGCGGTCTGCACATCGAGCGGTACGTCAGCAATCATCAACGGTTGGCGCATGGCCGCCAGAACTTTTGCTATGACCAAATTAATGTGATCCTTGTCTGCCAGACGTGACAGCAGCACGGCGAATTCATCGCCGCCTAGGCGTGCCACGATGTCCGATGGCCGAAGCGCGGAGCGCAAGCGGTCTGCTAATTGCACTAATACTTTATCCCCGTTTTGATGCCCCAGGGTGTCGTTAATTTCGCGAAAATTGTTCAAGTCCAGCAACAAAATGGCCATAGTGCGGGCATGGTTTTTGGCCAGTTGCACCGATTGTTCGAGATGCATGCGTAATGCAGTGCGGTTGGGTAAGCCTGTCAGCGCATCGCTGTAGGCCAGGCGTTCAATATCCGCTTCTGCTTGTTTGTGCGCGGTGACCTCAACTACCGCGCCACGCATCCGTGACGGCTGTCCATTCTCATCAAAGGTAAATTCGCCGCGCGCAGCAATCCAGTGTGTGCTGCCGTCCGGCCACACCACGCGGAATTCGTGCGCGTAGGGTTTGTGTTCGGTGGTGCAGCGGGTGACTTCGGCGTTGATGCCGGATATGTCGTTCGGGTGTACGCGCTGCGCGAATGCCTCATAGGTGCCGCCGAATTCTCCCGGCTTAAACCCCCACAGATCCTCAAGCAAGCGCGACCAGGTGATGCGTTCATGCGATATATCCCACTCGAACGTACCCATGCGCGCCGCGTCCAGCGCCAGTCGCAGGCGCTCCTCGCTCTCGCGCAATGCCTGGGCTGCCATATGTGCATCTTCGGTCACGTTGAGCAGCACCCGGCGCGATCGTTCGGACAGCTCCAGCAGTTTTTGCGTCTCGGCCTGCGCCGCCCGCATTTTCTCGGTGGCCTCGATCATCTCGCCAATGTCCAGCATGGCGACACGACACTCCTTGCCATCTTCAGAACGGACACCCTCGATGCGTACGCAGAGCGGACGCGGAGTGGAACTTTGCAAGGTCAATTGGCAAGTTTGTTTGCCCGGTTGGCCAAACACTTTTTGTATAAAAGCATTGAAGATAGAACGCTCGCCCTCGGCGACAAAGCTCTTGAATTGGCGCATCGCCAAGCGGGTGCGCTCGACCCCTAACAGGCGTGACGCGCTCAGATTTGCCCAGAGAATTCTGCCGCTGGGATCGAAGCTGAAAAATCCGACCGGGGCGAAGTCGTACAAATCAATAAAATGCGCCGCAAGCTCTTCTATCTGCTCGCGCGTATGCAGCAGCTCGTCGTTCTGCATTTTCAGCTCAATCTGGTGTACTTCTAGCTCATGTATCAGCGTGGAAGGCAATGCGGTGCCATGACTGGCCTCGCCTCGTAAGGGCTGAGGGCGTGTTTTTTTCTCGGCGCGCTGCCGCAAGCCGGGGTTTTCAGGGTGTGGCGCTTTCATGTCTGCCCTTTCTGTTCTTTCATGGCCGATTCTTTCATGGCGAGCATTTGTAGCTTGACTAAGTGGATAGTCTTACTGCGTAGTGGATTCCGCTGCGCCGGGATAACGCGGTTGCTCGTCCAAGCGGCGTAACAGGTCGTTGATCTCCTGCTTGAGTTGCAGGTGACGCTCCTCGCGATCGAGCATGACAGTTTGCCAGCGTAGCAGTTCGCTGAGTTGGGTATGTATTTTATCCTCGGCCTGCTTGCGATCCGAAATGTCACGAATAGTGGCCGCCGCATACCAGGCATTGTTACGTCTGAAGCTGGCCACGCTGAGCGCAATCGGGAAGGTGCTGCCATCTTTGCGTATGGCGATCAGATCGGTCATTTTACCTAGCAGCGGGCCATCTCCCGTGGCAAAAAAATGTTGCATACCGCGCTGGACTTGTTCGCGGTAGCCGTGTGGCACGAGCAGGGTGTGCATCTCCTGCCCCATGGCTTCGCTGGCTTCGTAGCCAAACATTCTGCTGGCAGCGCGATTCCAGATAATGATTTTCCCCGCTGCATCCATGGCGACGATGCCATTTAGTGCCGAATCAAAAACGGCTTCGAGTAGCTCTAGGCTATCCTGATGAGCGGTGCGCGCACTGAGTAATTCTGAAGATTTTTTGGCCAGTTTTCTGGTGATGATTTTCTCGTGCAGTATTTCCAGTTCCGGCAATGTCTCTTCAGGTAACAAGCGCGGAGGTATTTTTTCCCCTAGGTTCTGCTGTATGGTCTGTTCCAGCACGCTGGTCAGGGTGGCCGCTTCCGTGGCTTTGCGAATAAAGCCGGAGCCGCCCAAACTCATGGCCAGTTGTTCGTCCTCGGCGGTGATATAGGTGGCGGTGCAGAAAATGAAAGGGATGGTCATCAGCTTTTCATCCAGTCGCATCACCCGACATAGATCAAAGCCGTCCATGACCGGCATCAGAATGTCAGAGATAATTAAATCGGGCGGATGCTTGCGGGCGCTGGCCAAGGCTTCTGCGCCGTCGCGGGTGACGGTCACTTGGTGACCCATGCCAGCCAATATGAATCTAAGCAATTCGCCCGATCCGGCATCGTCATCGGCAATCAAGATATTAGCCATTGCGGCAACTCCCTTCTTTTTGTACATGGGCTTTCAGGATATGGGTAATTTGCGCTACAAATTGCTCAGGGTCAATCGGCTTTTCCAGATAGGCGGTGCATCCAGCCGCCAGCGCTTTTTCTCGGTCTCCGGACAAAGCAAATGACGTGACGGCGATGATGGGGGCGCCGCTCCAGTCCGGCAGTGTCGTCAGCCTGCGCGCAACCTCATGGCCGTTTATGTCTGGTAATTGTATGTCCAGCAGAATTACATCAAAATCCTGCTGTTGTGTCAGCACTATGCCCGATGCGCCATTGTGGGCGCTAACCACGCTATGCCCGCTAGCCTCCAGCAGATATTGCGCCAGATATAGATTGTTTACGTTATCTTCGATAATCAGTACGTTCATATGGGGCTCCGGTTAAATCTAATATATTTGTTAATTATTAACCCTCTCTCCAACCAGCGGGAGAGGGTTAGGGAGAGGGTAGCCTCGGCAGCGTAAAATAAAACCGACTACCCACACCCACGACACTTTCAACATCCATTTCACCCCCCAGCGCCTCAACGATGCGGCGGCTGATAACCAAGCCGAGGCCGGTGCCTTGTATGACTTTTTCGGGTCTTGCTTCAAGCTGTGCGAACGGCTGAAACAGCTTAGGGATGTCCTCGGCAGCGATGCCGATGCCAGTATCGCTGACGGTGATTTTGATGTATTCGTTTTCTTGATGACAGGTCAAGAGAATTTCCCCGTGGTCGGTAAATTTCACCGCGTTCGAGAGCACATTGCTGACCACCTGCGTCAGCCGCCGCCCATTGCTGCGTACCGTGGTGATGCCTGGGGCGACCTCGATTTTTAAGGCCAGGCCAAGCGCTTGCGACTGTGGCTGAAAGCGTTCCACCATGTTGTGCAGCAACACGGGAATATCTACCGGCTCAAAGGTGATGTGAAACTCACCCGCTTCGATCTTGGAAATATCCAGCACATCATTAATCAGCGCTAACAGGTGTTGCGAGGCGCTCTTGACGATGGTGAGTTGTTTGTGTTGCTCCCCGTTCAAGGGGCCGGCCAAATTTTGCAATAGCAGCCCGGTAAAACCGATAATGGAATTCAACGGCGTGCGTAGCTCGTGCGACATGGTGGCCAGAAACGACGACTTCACCCGGTCGGCTACCTCGGCCCTGTCTTTGGCGGCTTCAAGTTGAGCGGTACGTTGCAATACGCGTTCTTCCAGATCGGCATTGAGGCGATGCAGCAATTGCTCGGTGTGTTGCTCATCCTCAAGTACGCTCAACAGGCTGAGCCGGGATTGTTCGGCCACAGCCAACAGACGGCGGCTTTCGGCTTCACTGCGCGCCAGTTTTTCAAGCTGTTGCTCACTCTGCGCCTGCAACAGCTTGCGCTCGACAATCTCAAGCTGTAGCTCGCTGGTGCGCGCTATGACCTTGTGCTCCAGTGAGGCGTTGAGCGCCGCCAGTTCGGCATGCAGCCGTTGGGTCGTTTGATCCAAATTGAAACGGCTTAGTGCGCGGTCTATGGCATGCGGCAGTTGGGTCAAATAATTTTCACGCTTGACGATGTAATCATATGCGCCCAGCCGCAAAATGGCGACCGCGGTTTCCTCGTCGCCGCGCCCGGTGATGACGATGAAAGGTATATTCAAGCCACGATGCTGCGTTTCGTGCATGAATTCCAGTGCGTTCATGTCGGGCACACGCAGGTCGGTCAGTACTAGCTCAAACACATGTCCCGGCGTGAGCAGCGCCAGCGCTTCGTGCGTGCTTGGCACCGGATGCAGCACCAAGTGTGGCGCATGTTCGGCAAAATATTTTAGCGTCAGCTCCGTATCCATGTCGTGTGGCTCGACATATAGAATTTTCTGTACGCGCCGCACGCCTTGTTCGTCCAGCGGCCAGCGCGCTTGCGTGCGCGCCACCCAGCCGCGCAGAATGCCGGGCAGCGTGGCGAGATAATTTCCCGATTTGGCTATGTAGTCAACGGCACCGGTGCGCAGGGCGCGTGCGACCGTTTCGTCATCACCCACCCCGGTCACCATGACTACTGGTATCCGCATCCCATCGGCGTGTAGCCGGGCGAGTAGGTCTATGCCGTCCATATCGGGCAGGTGGTTGTCGAGCAGCAACAAATCGAAGTTCCCACTGGCCAGCTTTTCAAGGCAACGCGCACCGCTGCCCACTATTTCAAGCTGGATGTCGGGTGCGTTCAAGGCGAAGTGCTGGCGCGTGATATCCGCATCCTGTGGGTTGTCTTCAGCGTAGAGCACATGCAGGGTGACGGTCATGTTGGCAGACTCCGTTATATGTGAGCGTGGCGCAGCACGTTTATGTCACTCACCTTGGGTGGGCGCAGGGATAAGTGAATATTGGGTATGGAGCTCATGGCTTGTTGTCTGCAACAGGGGCGTTTGCAAAAAAGCTGGCTGGTCGGGTGGCATCCAGGTCGTTATCCCAAAAACGGCAAGTGTTGCGACCCGCTCCCTTGGAGCGGTACATGGCGATGTCGGCACAGCGCAGTAATAGCGAAGTATCTTGCGCGTCGTCTGGAAAAATAGCCACCCCCAAGCTGGCCGAGGCAATCAAGCAAGCGCCATCAATGATGAATTCTCTATTCAAGGTATCGAGCACCCGCTGGGTCACAACGCTGACCTGCTCACGGCTCTCCAGATTAGATAAAACCAGAGCGAATTCATCGCCGCCCATGCGGGCACACGTGTCCATTTCGCGCGGCACGGTCTTAAGCTGCTCGGCGATGGCGATCAGAAAAGCATCTCCCGCCTGATGTCCCAAGGTGTCGTTCACGTCTTTGAAATGATCCAGGTCAATAAACACCACGGCCGCGTTGCGATTGTTGCGGCGCGCGTCGGCTATGGCCATGGTGAGTCTGTCGTAAAACAGGCGGCGATTGGGCAAGCCGGTTAGCTCATCATGCGTGGCCAGTTTTAGTATGGTGTCTTCACGCTGGCGCAGCTCGCTCAGCGCCAGACGCAATTGCACCTCGTTCTCGCGTAGTGCAGCCTCTACCTGTTTGCGTTCGCTCAATTCATTATGCAATTGCTGATTGGCACGGTTGAGGCGGATCTGGGCGATGACCTGATCTATGGTATAGACCAGCTCCTTGAGGTATCCATCGCGCTTGATGATGTAATTGGCGGCACCCAATTGCAGGGCAGCGATTACGACAGCATCACTGCCCTTGCCTGAAAGCACCACAAAAGGTGGCAAGCTCAGACCGAGGCGTTGGCACTCGCGCACCACATCCAATCCGCTTTGGTCGGACAGGTTTAGATCAAGTAGCATCAGATCATATTCTGGGGTTTGCCCCAAGCGCAGCAGTGCCTCGATGCTGGTTGCGGCGATATCCATCACAAAATTGGGTGCGGTGTTGGCGAAATGCCGCAGGGTGAGCTCCACGTCCCTAGGTGTATCTTCGACATACAGTATCTTGACCGGAAGCATGGCTGCCAACCCCTGCTCCCGTTTCCACTGGTGTTCCTTGATTGCGTCGTGCAATACCGCCGGTAATGTATTCAGGTAATTGCCGGATTTAGGCACATAATTGGCTGCACCCAGACGCAACGCCTGCAATACCAGATTCTCGTCCCCAGAGCCTGTCACCAGCACTACCGGAATCTGCAAACCAGCACTAATCAGCGCCCGCAGCACAGCCAACCCTTCCATGTCGGACAGGCGATAATCGAGCAACAACACATCCCAGTGACCCGTGTGTAACCGTTCCAAACAGGCCTGCCCGGTGGCGGCAATTTCCAGTGCAAATTCCGGCGCATGAATGAGTAGATGGCTGCGGGTCAGGTCCGCGTCCTGCGGGTTGTCCTCGGCGTACAGGACGCGCAGGCTGGTTTCTGAGTGGGCTAGGGTCATAGGCTATGCTCCCGGTTTCGCGCTGGGGAAAGGCGGATGGTTGACCAGCAGCCAGTAAACCTTGATGTGCTTGACCACCTCGGCAAACGATACGAAATCCACCGGCTTGACGATGAAGGAATTGCCCCCTAGCTCGTAGGCGCGGGAAATGTCCGAGCTCTCGGACGAAGTGGTGACCACCACGATGGGCACTTGTTTCCACACTGGATGCTGCCGCGCATGGCGCAACACATCGAGACCATCCACCTTGGGCAGCTTCAAATCCAGCAACACCAACAGCGGCAGTTCCGGGTCGTCGGGCGACAGGTGGGCATCAATGTACTGTACCGCCTCCTCGCCATCGCGACAGATGCGTACCGGATTGGCGACGTTGTTTTCCTCGAAGGCTTGCAACATGAAATCCAAGTCCATGGGGTTATCTTCCACCACTAGGATGGGTCGCGCTGGATGCCCCGAATGCTGCGATTCAAGCGTCATCATTTTTTTGCCCAGTTTCTGCACGAGTAAATGCAGCGCATCTATCGGGTGCGTAATTATTAACGATCAGCATGAATGCCATGATGCTCTCTGTTTTTTTGATAGCGTCTGGGAACGCGGACATCCTGTCCGCTGCGGGCGGGACGCCCGCGCTCCACCCATCCTGAAAGTTCCCTATTCTTTGAAATTGTGATGGTTAATTCCTTTCTAAATTGAAAGTGCAATGACGTAGGGTGGGTAAACAGGGTTATCGTTTGCCCACGCGGTTTGGTATCCGCGTGGGCATACAAAACATGCCCACCCTACAATAAAATAAATTCATTAAAATAAATTCATTTCGGCAACTCCACAAAAAACGTCGCCCCCTCACCCACCTTAGCTTCAGCTCGTACCGTCCCGCCCAGTTTTTCTATCAATTTTTTAACAATGGCCAAGCCCACGCCCGTGCCTTCAAATTCATCGGGTCGCACCAGACGGTTAAACAAACCAAAAATGCGATCATGGTATTTCATGTCGAAGCCAATGCCGTTATCGGCCACGGTGATACAGCAACGTCCGTCGGCTACTGCGGCACTGATAATCAGGCGTGGCGGTTTGGACTGGCGGCTGTATTTGATGGCATTGTCTATCAGATTGGTCAACACCTGATGCAGGCCACGCTCCCAGATGTGCAGGGTGAGCGGTGGGATATTCACGCTCAGCTCGACTCCCGGCTCGGTCATTACCAGATTGCGATCACGCAAGATGCTCTGCACCATGTCCGGCAGATTCACCTCGGTCGGCGTCGGTGTGTCGGTATCGAGGCGGGAATATTTGAGCAGGTCTTCAATCAGATTGTCGAGGTTTTTGGAGGCGGTAATGATTTGGTCTATGCAGAATTGCGCGCGTTCCGGCAGCCCCTCTTTATGACGGCGCAACAGTTCCTGTGCATAACCAACGATACCGCGCAGCGGCGCTTTGAGATCGTGCGAGACGGTGTAGGCAAAGCCCTTGAGCTCTTCGTTTTTGCTGTGCAGCAATTGCTCGGCTTGTTTGCGCTCTGATATATCTACCGCCATACCCAAAAATCCGGTGATGGCACCGTCCGTGTCGCGCAGCGCGGTTACCGTGAGCAGCACCGGCAAGCGTGTGCCATCCTTGCGGATATAGGTCCACTCGTATTCGTCGGGCAAGTTACGCCGCGCTTTAGCGACCAAAACCTCAAAGCCGGGTTCAATCGCCACTTTCAGTTCAGTTGAAAATTCTTGCGCGCGCGCCGCAATTTCGACCGGATCATGAAAGAGTGCGGGTGTCTGCACGCCTACTACTTCATTTGCCGAGTAGCCGAGCATGCGCTCTGCGGTTTGGTTGAAGGTGGTGATCATGCCATCGAGCGTCGTGCTGATAATGGCATGACCGGCCTGCTCCAGGATGGCGGATTTAAACAGTTCAGAAGTCTCAGCACGATGGCGGGCAGCGGCCAGCTCAGCCGCGCGCGATTCTAGGTCTGCGTTGAGCATTTCGATACGCGACCGCTCCGCACTACGCTGCATGATTTCGCGTCGGATGCGTACCCCGGCAAACCCCACCACGATTATTGCCAGCCCGCCAAAAGTACCAATGGAAGCCAGCGTCAGCCGGATACTGTCCTGCTTGCGCTGGTTACGTTCGGCCAACTGCTGATGTTCCTCAGCCTTGATATTGTTTAACACCAGCCGTATCTGGTCCATCACCACCTTGCCCACACTCAAAGCCAGTGATTCCTGTGCAGCCTTGAATCCCCGGGTCCGGCGCACTTCAATCAGTTCGTGCGCAATGTCCAATCGTCGTGCAACCTGTTGCTCCAGTTCATTGATGTGCTGCTGCCGGGCAAGGTTGT
>JANONO010000092.1:0-3402 GCA_031420875.1 Gallionellaceae bacterium
ATGGCATAGTGCGAATCCCATTTGGTCAAGAACCACGCCAGAATATCCACGAACACCGCCACCATCGGCGACAGCACCAGAAAGCGTTTGAACCAGACGTTGACTTCGGACAGGATGAAAATATAGCCCAACGCAAATAGCAGCAAGCTGATGCCGAACAGATGGATGTGCGACAACTTCAGTAAGCTCATGAGCGACATGCCGGTATCCACCTGCGCGTATTCACGCAGCCCTTGATAACCACTGAAATCCGACAGATTCATGCCCGCAGCTTTGCTGTGGCAAGCAATGCAATTCTTATCTACGATAGCCTTGATCTCTTGCTCGTAGCCAGCCTGCGGTGCGCCGTCTTTCAGCCAAGCCACCACATGATGTCGCTCCTCTTCCTGTAGGTATCCCGCCATCGGTCCGCGTATGGCTGCCTCCAACCGAGTGCCGCTGCGGTTGCCGTAATAGCTGGCGGCAATGTCCTCAACGGATATTCCCGGCTTGCCATCCTTGTTGACGCTGACCACATAAAGAAAGCTGATTGCCATCAGATAACCCACGCCGACCAGCAACAGAAAGGAGGTGTGGAGCAATTTCTCGCTCACGGTGCAATCGTAAAAACGGCGTGCGGACATAGTGTGCTTCCTAAATGATGGGTTGGGGAGAGTTAAAAATCCAATGGATCCACATCCACTGACCAGCGCAATTTTTTCGCGGGTAAAGCGTTCAGAAGCGGAAGCCAGTGATGCAAAAATTGCTGTAGCAATTTACGCTTATTGCTTTGCACCAGCAAGTGCGCGAGATAATGGTTGGCGCGGCGCGGCAGAGCGGCGGGCACTACGCCATAAATTTCGACCGGCATGGCAAGGTCGGTCGCCGCTTGTTGCGCCTGTTGCAAAAAGCTGAACACTTCGGATTTTTGCTTGCCTTCGGCGCGCAGTATGGCTTGATATTCGTAAGGCGGAAAGCCAGCAGACTGGCGCTCTGCCAGCAATATTTTTGCCCAGGTGTCGTAATCGTGCGAGCGTAGCGCGTGAAACAAAGGATGGTCTGGGAACGCAGTTTGTATCAACACCTCTCCCGGTTTATCAGCACGTCCGGCGCGACCTGCCACCTGCGCCAGCTGCGCGAACAATTTTTCTGAAGCGCGAAAGTCGCTGCTGTATAGCGCGCCATCGGGATTGAGTACGCCGACCAAAGTAAGATTGGGGAAATCATGTCCCTTGGCCAGCATCTGTGTGCCTACCAGAATATCAACCTTGTCGTCTTGTATCTGCTGACGCATGGCATTCCACGCACCCTTGTTGCGTGTGCTGTCACGATCCACGCGCAGGATGCGCGCTTGCGGAAAATGTTCCTGTAGCGCGCTTTCCACGCGCTGTGTGCCGAGGCCGACTGGTTGCAGATCGGCATTGCCGCATGACGGGCAAGCATGGGGTACGCGCTCTTGATGGCCGCAATGATGGCAGCGCAACATCCGCTCACCCAAATGCAAAACCAATTTGCTGGCGCAATTTGTGCAGCCCGACAACCAGCCGCATGCGGCACACATCAGCACCGGCGCATAACCACGGCGGTTGATGAAGAGCAGACTTTGCTCCCCGCGTTGCAAGCGCTCGGCCAACGCCTTTAACAGTGGATCGCTGATACCGTGTTGCATGATGGCATGGCTGATGTTGATACAGTGCACCTCTGGCAAGCGCGCCTGCACCGCTGCGCGCTGGGTCAGCCGCAACAAGCGATAGCGTCCGCTTTGTGCGTTGTAATAACTTTCCAGTGATGGTGTGGCAGAACCCAGTACGATAGACACGCCGCGCTGATTGGCGCGAAATATCGCCACATCGCGCGCCGAATAACGCAGACCATCCTGCTGCTTGTATGAACTATCGTGTTCTTCGTCCACGATAATCAGCGCCAGTTGCGGTATCGGTGTGAATACCGCGAGGCGTGTGCCAAGAATAATTCGCGCCCGACCAGACTGGGCGCGCAGCCAATTTTGCGTACGTTCGCCATCATTCAAGCCGCTGTGCAAACTGACCAGCTCGGCATCCGGGAAACTGCGGCGGAAATAATTCTCGAGCTGTGGGGTGAGATTGATTTCTGGCACCAGCAGCAACACCTGCCCGCCGCCCTGCAACACCTCGTGCATCAGATGCACATAGACTTCAGTCTTGCCGCTGCCGGTAATACCGTGCAGCAGGAAACAACCATAGCCATTAGCCTGAGTCACGGCATCCACCGCCTGCTGTTGCTCTGCGGTCAGCGTGTGGGCATTGTTAAAAGTAAATGTGCTGGGCGCTGCGGGCGACGCACAAATTTCCACCCACCCTGCTTGCAGCAATGCCTTGAGCGCGCTGGGTGCACTCGGTGACAGCGTACGCAACTGCGCGGCGCTTAATGCACCTTGTTGCAAGGCGGTGAGCAGCCGTTGTTGTACCACCTTGCGTTTGGCAAACCGGCTTAAGTCAAGTAAGCGCCCGCTCTCGCTAAGCACATATTGCGCCGCCTCCTTGAGCGTGACCGGCTGGCTAGAACGCAATCGCGTCGGCAGCGCGGATAGCACGGTGACACCGAGCGGATGATGATAGTAGTCGCTGCAAAAGCGCAGTAAAGTTAACAGTTCATCAGGCAACGGCGGCACTTCATCCAGCACCCGTACTATTGGCTTGATGCGTTCTGCGGACAATTCAGAATCGGTCGCACATTCCAGCACCACTCCCACCACCTGCTTGCGCCCAAATGGCACCAGCACACGCTGGCCAATTTTTGCTCGTACACCATCGCTCACCGCGTAATCAAACAGGGTGGGTAGCGGAATATCGAGAGCGACACGAACGATGGACATATTGGATCAGGTGATAAACATTGCGATTGTCGCAGAAAAACAAAACTGGCGAGCTACGCTTAAAGGCAACATCGCACGTTGTCCTGCGCCAAGAGCGCGGGGAATGCCAGATTGGCAAGTTTGCCTTGCATTCTGGCGTATGTGTTCATAATATACACACTATGACCGACCTGACCAAAATCACGGGCTTCGACTGGGATGATGGCAGTGCCCGCAAAAGTACGGAAAAACATGATGTGTCCATGGCCGAAGCCGAGCAGGTTTTCTTCAACGATCCATGGCTCATGGCATTACGCGGCGTGAACCTGCTGACCGCCACCACCATCGTGGCCGAGATCGGTGACTTGCGGCGTTTCGCCAGTGCGCCGCAACTGATGGCGTATCTGGGCGTCGTACCCAGCGAACACTCCAGCGGCGGCAGCAAATCGCGCGGCGGCATCACCAAAACTGGCAACGGCCATGTACGCCGGGTGCTGGTGGAAGCGGCCTGGTCTTACGCCACCCGGCGCGCAAAACCGCTGTTTTGCCGTGCCGAGCGCACCTCGGAAGCCGTGCAAGAGATCGCATGG
>JANONO010000093.1:0-9791 GCA_031420875.1 Gallionellaceae bacterium
GATTTTTCGCGCGGGCATTTTCGCGTGCGTGGCGATGTGATTGATATTTTTCCGGCGGAAAACAGCGAGCATGCTTTGCGCCTGACATTGTTCGATGATGAAGTAGAAAGCCTGATGTTGTTTGACCCGCTTACCGGCCACATTATCAACCGAGTGCCGCGTTTTACCGTGTATCCATCCAGCCATTACGTCACGCCGCGCAGCACGGTATTGCAGGCCATAGAAACAATCAAGCTGGAACTGGCCGAGCGCATAAAGTTTTTTATCAGCGAAAATAAATTGGTGGAGGCGCAACGCATCGAGCAGCGCACCCGTCACGATTTGGAAATGCTGAATGAAATTGGATTCTGCAAGGGCATTGAAAATTATTCGCGCCATCTGTCTGGCCGCAATCCGGGCGAGCCACCGCCGACGCTGATAGATTATCTGCCGCCGGATGCGCTGATGTTTATAGATGAAAGCCATGTTACGGTCACGCAGATCGGCGGCATGTACAAGGGCGACCGTGCGCGCAAGGAAAATCTGGTGAACTACGGCTTCCGCATGCTATCCGCGTTGGACAACCGCCCGTTGCGCTTTGATGAGTTTGAAAAGGTGATGCGCCAAACGGTATTTGTTTCTGCCACGCCGTCGGTATATGAAGCTGAACATGCGGGGCAAGTAGTCGAGCAACTGGTGCGCCCGACTGGGTTGGTTGATCCGCAGATTGAAGTGCGCCCAGCCACGCATCAGGTGGATGATTTAATGTCCGAGGTCAGCTTGCGTACAGCCAAGGGTGAGCGGGTGTTGGTCACCACCCTGACCAAGCGCATGTCGGAAGACCTCACTGATTATTTTTCCGAGCACGGCATCTAGGTGCGCTATCTTCATTCGGATATAGAAACGGTCGAGCGCGTCGAAATTATTCGTGACCTGCGATTAGGTATGTTCGATGTATTGGTCGGCATCAATTTACTGCGCGAGGGTTTGGATATTCCTGAGGTGTCGCTGGTGGCGATACTGGATGCCGACAAGGAAGGTTTCCTCCGTTCCGAACGTGCGCTGATCCAAACCATAGGCCGCGCCGCGCGCCACATCAACGGCAAGGCGATCCTTTACGCCGACAGAATTACCAATTCCATGCGCCGTGCGATAGACGAAACCGAGCGTAGGCGGAATAAACAATTGCTGCATAACGAACAGCACGGCATTACCCCGCAAGGTGTGCAGAAGCGCATCAAAGACATTATCGAAGGTATGTATGAACCTGATGCTGCGCGCACTCAGTTAAAAGCCGCGCAGGAGCAGGCGAGATACCTGGCGATGAATGAGCGCGATGTGGCAAAAGAAATAAAACGCTTGGAAAAAGAAATGTTGCAAGCAGCAAAAAATCTGGAGTTTGAAAAGGCCACGGAGTTGCGCGATCAGTTGAAAAAATTGCGCGAGAATGTGTTGCTGTCACCGCTGTGAAAATTACTCGCCTTTTCTCATCAGCGCTGCAACCGGCTTCTTAGGCTTAGTCTCGTGATGAGCAGGTTTTTTCTCGGCCTCCTTAATGTTGCTGGGAGGTTCATAAGGTTTTAGAAACCAATCATCAACGGGCGCTGCTCTTTTGCCGCTGGTCGAGGTAGTAGATTTGGTTGTGCGTGGAGCGTGTGTAGTGCGCGGCGGTGGTGATGAAACCAGCGCTTGCTCACGCGGGAATTTGCGATTAAGCAGCTTTTCAATATCTAGCAGCAGCCGTTCTTCTTCACTATCCACTAGGGAGATTGCCTCACCGCTGGCACCCGCGCGCCCAGTGCGGCCTATGCGGTGAACATAGTCTTCAGGATTGGGTGGCAGTTCGTAATTAACCACCAGCGGCAGCTGATCTATATCCAGTCCGCGCGCGGCTACGTCAGTTGCGACCAGCGCGACAATTTTACCTTCCTTAAAAGCATCCAGCGCTTTCATCCGTTCTAGTTGGGTCTTGTCACCATGGATGGAATCGGAAGGGATGCCTTCGCGCTCCAGCAATTTTGCGACTTGTGAGGCAGTTAGTTTTTTTCGGGTAAATACCAGCACCTGTTTATCGCCTCGTGAGCGGATCAGATCGGCCAGCACTCTGAATTTACTGCCCTGCTCGGCTAACAACACCGATTGCTTGACCGTCTCTGCGGTTGTGTTGCGGCGTTCTGCTTCGACCGTAACTGGATTGACCAGAAAATCGTGCGCCAATTTTTTGATGCTATCGGAGAACGTGGCTGAGAACAGCAAGGTTTGCCGTTTTTTTGGCAGCAGCGTGAGGATGCGTTTGAGATCGGGCATAAAGCCCATGTCCAACATACGATCTGCCTCATCCAGGATCAGCACTTGCACCTGATTGAGCATCAGATTCTTGCTTTCTACATGATCCAGCAAACGCCCCGGCGTTGCGACCAGAATTTCTACGCCCTTCATTAATGCCGGTTTTTGTGCCTTGATATCAACGCCACCATAGACTACGGTGGAGCGCAGCATCACATGCTTGGAATAGGTTTCTACACTCTCTTCAACTTGTATCGCTAACTCCCGCGTTGGTGCAAGTACCAGCGCGCGAATCTGGTGACGGGCGGGAGAGGTGCTATTGCTGGCGTAAGGCAGCAGCAGTTGCAGCAGCGGCAAGGTAAACGCTGCGGTCTTGCCGGTGCCAGTTTGCGCCATCGCCATTAAATCCTGTCCAGCTAAAATGTGCGGAATAGCTTGCGCCTGAATGGGAGTGGGCGAGGTGTAGCCTTGCTCGGTAACGGCGCGCAAAATATGCGGGTCGAGATTGAGAGAGGCAAAAGTGATTTTATCGGGGGCGGTTTGTTCCATAAGTTCGCCATTATACCGAAGCAACACGGTACTGGGCGGTTTGTGCTGTTTGCCCTGTTTGTTTGTGGAGTTTGCTAGACTAAAGGACACCTCTAAAAATTCGTCATTCCCGCGTAGGCGGGAATCCAGCTTGTTGATTTTACTAGGCTCCCGCCTTCGCGGGAGCAACGAAATATGAATTTTTAGAGATGCCCTAAAGCTGATTTGTTCGTATTTTTTGGGGCGCGGGCAAGATGTCCGCGCTCCCAGTGTTAGCCGCCTGTGCTGACCGCCAGCAACGCTTCCACAGCAGCAATATCCGCATGAGTTTCCGGCTTGCGACTGCCGCCGTGCCTGGCATTTTCGGGCAACACCGTAATATGAATCGGCACGCCACTTTCTGATTGCAGTGTAAAGCTGGGTACGGTTTGTTCTCTGCCCATCAGATGAACACGCCATTCACCGCCCTCGAATGGCAGGCTGTGCTTGAGAAAAAACATCATCACCGCTTTTTCATCGTCGGAATAAACCAGCAGGTTGATGTCTGATTGTTCGCCTGCCGATCCATCCAGCACAGAGCCAGTGAGATAGGGACGAAAAGCTTCCAGCATGTGCATCGCGGCCAGCGCTTCCTGCCGAAGCTGGCGCAGAACAGCGGGGTGGCTGCCGCTCTGGTACAGCATACGAAAGCTGCGTAATGCCGTTTCAATTTCTTCGTTGCTAGGCAGGTGTTGCGTGTCTGCCGCACCCATTTGCCTAGCTGCCTTGCGTTTGGCAAAAGCGAAATCGGTAATGCCACCCTCGGCCATCAAACGTGCGGCATGATGCGCGAGTTGTTCGCGCATTAAGTCTCGGCGATGTGGGCGATCCTTGCTCATTACCTAGCGCATTAATTAAAGAACATCTCTAAAAATTAAAACAACTGATCAATAATAGTTTCGATGAGTGATTTTTCTTTTTCTGGAGGTAAGTTTTCCTGATAAAAATACTCCACCAGTCTGCCATCTACATCTCGTAGCCCATCATCGCTAATATGTTCGGCCACCATATTTTCTGGCATGGTATAGACAGCCTGCGGCACATTTTTTAGTACGGCTGCCATGTAATCCATCCAGATGGGCAAGGCCGCGCCACCCCCGGTTTCCCTTTCGCCCAGGCTGTGTGGGGTATCGAAACCCAGCCACGCAACACCGGCCACAGTCGGCTGAAAGCCGCAGAACCAAGCATCCATAGAGTCACTAGTGGTGCCAGTTTTTCCGGCTAAATCGGTGCGACCCAACTGCATGGCGCGGATGGCCGTGCCATGACGCACTACATCCTGCATCATGCTCACCATGGAGTAAGCATTTCGCACATCAATCACTTGCTCGGCCGTCTCGCCCGCTACCATAGGCGCGGCTTTATCTAGCACGTTGCCGTTGGCATCCTCGATGCGCTGGATGAAGTAGGGATTGACCCGAAAGCCGCCGTTAGCAAACACAGAATATCCCGCCAACATTTGCATGGCAGTGACCGATCCAGCGCCCAGTGCCATGGTTAAGTAAGCCGGATGTTTGTTGGCTTCAAAGCCAAACTTGGTCACGTAATCTTGTGCGTATTGGGGCGTAATGGCTTGCAGAATCCGAACCGAAGCCAAATTTTTAGATTTAACCAGTGCTTGCCGCATCCGTATCGGGCCTTCAAACGTGCCGTCAAAATTTTTCGGTTGCCAAGCTTGGCTGGCGGTCTCTTCTGTTTCTAGCATCAGCGGCGCATCGGTCAAAGGCGCGTCATTGACCACCGAGGCGGGCGTAAAACCTTTTTCCAGTGCGGCAGAATAAATAAACGGCTTGAAGCTGGAGCCCGGCTGACGCCATGCCTGGCTGACATGATTAAACTGGCTAAGGTTGAAATCAAACCCCCCGACTAGAGCATAAATTGCGCCATCAAGCGGGCTGGCCGAGACAAATCCGGCTTCTACTTGCGGTAGCTGAACAACTTGCCATACGCCCAAGCCATTTTTCTGAACGCGGATGAGTGAGCCGACGCGAATGCGGTGACTCGATGCTGCCTTGTCGGAGGGTGTGGTTTGCGAAAATTGCAATCCCTCATCGCCTATCTCGACCATCTGCCCGCCTTTGATATAGACGCGGAATTTTTTTTTCTTGGCCTCTAATACGACAGCGGGAATCAGGTCATCACTGTCGGCAACCTCTTGCAAAGCCTCTTCCAGATTTTCTTCGCCGCTTATTTTGCGTAAATCTATATACCCTTCCGGGCCGCGGTAACCGTGACGCTGGTCATAGTCCAACACGCCTTTGCGGAGTGCTGCATATGCTGCTGCCTGATCCGGCATACGGATGGTGGTGTAAACCTTGAGCCCTTGCGTGTAAGCAGCCTCTTGATAATGATCGTACATCACTTGCCTGACCATTTCTGCCAAGTAATCTGCTCTCACAGAAAAATCCTGATATGCGCTTCGTTTAGCAGCCGGCGGCTCCAGTTGCGCCGCTTCTTGTTGCGCCACATCAATATAATTCAATTCCAGCATACGACGCAGCACATAGCCTTGCCGCGATTTGGCGCAAACGGAGTTCGCCACTGGATTGCAGGACGAAGGCGCTTTGGGCAAACCCGCCAGCATGGCGATTTCGGCTATGCTCAATTGATCGAGATTTTTGCCGAAATAAGTTTGCGAAGCTGCTGCAAATCCGTAAGCTCGTTGACCTAAAAAAATATGATTAATATAAAGCTGAAGGATTTCATCCTTGCTGAGATTGCTCTCAATCTTGAAGGCTAGTAATACTTCATTAAACTTACGCGAGAACCTTTTTTCCTTGGACAGAAAAAAATTTCGAGCAACTTGCATGGTGATGGTGCTAGCTCCTTGCTTAGTTCCGCCAGCGGTAAAGTTGGAATAAGCAGCACGCAGCACCCCCTTGTAATCTACCCCGCCGTGATCGTAGAAACGATCATCTTCTGCGGCGAGGATGGCTTTTTTCATCAGGTCGGGTACATCATCAATCTTGACCAGAGCACGACGCTCCTCGCCAAATTCCCCAAGCAACACCCCTTCCGAGCTATATACCCGCAGCGGGATTTTAGGCTGGTAGTCGGTTAATGATGTCAGCGAGGGTAGCGTAGGGTAAGTCAACATTGCCGCAAACAGTAGCACCAGCAATGGTAGCAGGGTCAGGGCAAGCAAAGTCAGCGCAGGATAGAACCACCAGCGAGTGGTCCAAGGATACATGGAGGTGAAATTAGGCATAGGTTGGGATTATATCGCTCTTGGCCGGGAAAATATCCTTACAAAATATATTCCCAAAAAATTGACGGGGGACAAATTTATGATAACAATGCGTGACTGTTTTACATATGAATTTTTGGGAAATATTATGAGCAAGCTCATCAAGCTGGCCGCCTTCATTTCCGTCATGCTCCTGGTCGTTGAAGCAAATGCAGCCACTATTGTTGGAGACCCGGTTGCAGGCAAAGATAAATCTGCGCTATGCCAAGGCTGTCATGGCGAAGAAGGCATCAGTGCTGCCCCTGCTTTCCCACACCTTGCGGGACAATATGCCGGGTACATCAGAAGGCAGATTGCTGATTTTCAGGCAAGGTCACGTAAAGATGACACGATGGAGGGCATGGCCGACACTGTAGCTGAAAAACAGGATTTAGCAGACATAGCCGCTTATTTTGCCAGCCAGAAACCCATGCGTAGCGGTAGCCCGGTAGTGTCACCCCTAGGAGAAGATGTATATCTAAACGGTAATTCTTTATCTGATTTATATGGCTGCGTTAATTGTCATGGGGATAAAGGAAAAGGAAAATCACCTAACAATTCAGTATTTCCTGTCATTGGTGGACAACATAAGGAATATTTAATTAAACAATTAAACGAATTCCGCAACGGGGTACGTAGCAATGATCCGGCTGGCATGATGGGAGATATAGCCGAAAAAATGACCGATGCGGAGATAGAGGCGGTATCGGAGTATTTGGCAGGACTCTAATTTCACCTATGGCCATGTAAAAAATAAGGGCAGGTGATACCTGCCCTTATTGCATCACTATTTAACAGTGATTTTTACTTAACCAGCTCTACCTTGTCAACGAAGGTGATTTGATCAAATGTCTTGTTTAAACTCTTGCTGTGGTAGTTAGCCATAACCGCGCCACCACCATAACGTATGGTGTCACCTTTGACGACTTTAATTTTTGATGCTGCCAGCCATACCGTCTTGTCTTTGCTGGTTTTGCCTGTTACCTCAATGTAGGTGTACATATCCATCACATCAGATGCCCCCAGCACTTTGCCAGTAAACGGATAGCGGCTGTTAGGGGTGGATTCTGCCGCTAGGACAGCTAAAGAAGAGGTAGCGAGAACCGCAGTAACCAATATTGAGGCACCTAGTTTAAGTAGGGATTTCATGGGGTATATCCTTTCAGGAACATTAAGTTTAAATATAGGAAGCACAATCATAATATAAATAGTGCTCGGTCGGCAAAGTTAAATCTGAGATTCTTAAAAACTGCCTACAAGTGCATGGACAAGCCTCGGTTGTGAAATTTCGATGTCATGGTGAAGAGGTTCATCGTGCTTACTCTGCTACAATGGCCGCCGTTCGAGGTGCTGGAAGCTGAAAAGTTCGCCAGTTAAACGGGAAACAGGTGAAGTTTAATTTTTGAAGCCTGTGCTGCCCCCGCAACGGTAAGCAGGTGTGGATGCATCAATCAATCGGGCGCAAGTTCGGTTAAGCCACTGTGAGCAACCCTCATGGGAAGGCGATGTGTTTAGTCTTGCGAGCCCGGATACCGGCCTTGAACATAGCGCCTCAACCGAGGCCGGGTCGGGAAATGCTGCGGGTGGCGCATGAACGGCAGGATGATGAATCATGCTCGCCAAATTTAGCTAGGCTATCAGCACCACTCTCCTGTTGTTTATATAAACCCTAGCGGTATTTCCTGAAATTAAACTTCCAACGGGGAACCTTGGAATTCACTCAGGAAAATCGTAATGAAACTGCAATCCTTACTCGCCGGACTTTTAGGTGTGACCGTTACATTGGCACACGCAACTGAAGAAAACACCCCGCTCGAAATTTTGATCGTCACAGGAACCCGAACCGAGCAACCGCTCAAGCAAGAACTACTTCATTCCACTGTCATTACTGAGCAAGAAATACAAGATTCTCAAGCGCCGGATGTGGCGACCCTGTTGCGTTCTCTGGCGGGTGTCGAGGTCACGCAAAATGGTGGGTTGGGTAAGCTATCCAGTATCTTTATGCGCGGCACAAACTCCAACCATGTCTTGATCTTGCTGGATGGTGTGCGTATCAACTCCGCCACCAGCGGCACAACTGCGTTGGAACACATCATGCTGGACAGCATAGAGCGTATCGAAGTGGTACGCGGCAACGTCAGCAGCCTGTATGGTTCGGAGGCCATAGGCGGGGTGATTCAGTTGTTCACCAAGCGCGGCGGTGGCGCGCCCGCTTTTAATATCAGCGAGAGTGTAGGCAGTCATGGCACACAGCGTGTGTCGGCTGGATTTTCGGGGAGCGCGGATGCGACCTCGTTTAGCGTGAATGTCGGCAAGGTCAAAACTAATGGCGTATCAGCAATCAAGCCGGAAATTATTCCAAATATCCAGCCGGACAATGATGGTTATGACAACACAAATTTGTCCACAAACGTGAGCTTTGCACTTGGCTCAGAACACAGTGTATCCATTTCGGCCTTTAGCACTCGGGGAAATAGTCAGTATGACACTCTGCGGTATGATCCCAATACCTATGCTGTAACAAGCCTGCCGACAGACCGCAACAATACCAAGGCCGCACTAGAAAAAATATCGCTGACATCGGACAATCAATTCACCCCGCTGTGGCTTAGCAAATTTCAATTAGCGCGTGGCTCGGACGATAGCCGCGATTATCTGAATGGCGCGCAGACCAGCCGTTTCAAAACCGTGAACAAGCAATTGACCTGGCAAAATGAATTACAGCTTGCCGACACGCAGCGCGTTAATCTGACAGCGGAACATCTGAAGCAAGCGGTCGCTTCCGGTACACCATTTAACCAGACTGCGCGCAGCGTACATAGCCTGTTGAGTGGCTATGTGGGTGATTACGGCGCGCAGCAGGTGCAACTCAATCTGCGCCAAGATAGCTACTCGGATTTCGGTACAGCGAACACCGGCTTGCTCGGCTATGGATTGATATTCGCGGATCATTGGCGCGCGACGGCAAGCGTCAGCACTGCGTTCAAAGCACCGACCTTCAATGATTTATTTTATCCGGGTTATTCCAACCCTGATCTGCGTCCAGAACGCTCCCGCAACAAGGAGGTCGGCTTGCGCTATGCGGCAAATGGGCAGAGTGTGAACGCAATCTATTTTGATAATCGTATTCGTGATTTGATTGCCAGCAACAGCGCTTTTACCACGGTGATTAACGTTGACCAAGCGCGGATTGACGGCCAAGAATTGAGCTATGTTGGCCAGTTTGGCGATACCCGCTTGAAAGCCGATGCAACATTGCAGAACCCGCGCAATACAGCCACTGGCAAGGCTTTGCTGAAGCGCGCCAAGAAATACGCCAGTGTTTCGGTAGCGCACAAATTCGGGATGTGGAATGCGGGGACAGAGTTGCGTTACAGCGGAGAGCGCGAGGATGTTGGCGCACACACTTTATCGAGCTACCAATTGCTTAATCTCCATGCGGCCTATAAATTAAGCCCGCAGTTGAACCTGTCGGCGCGTGTGGACAATCTGTTTAATCGCGATTATTCCGAGGCGTATAGCTACAACACTTTAGGCCGCACACTATTTATCGGTTTGAACTACCAGCAATGACTTGAAAAAAATGGAGGGAAGGGTGGCAAAGCTGCCCTTGCCTTTTATCAGCTGTCTTTTATCAGCTTGGTATATTGTTGAACACACCGTAAAATGACACTCCTAAAGGGAATGCAATGAATACCATCCAAGCCAAAACCTTCACCATCTTTATCGCGCT
>JANONO010000094.1:0-3262 GCA_031420875.1 Gallionellaceae bacterium
TGGTGTTGGGGTGGCACGTTATCTTGCGCAGTAGGTGATGGAAGGGGGCTGCGTCAGGAACCCCTCCCCCAGCAGTAACTTGTAAGGCGGCACAATGATGTGCCGCTTTTTTTCAGACGCAGACTCGATTGAGGTTGATACTTCACTGTGCCGAGAGCTCCCAATTTTTTACGCCGACATTTTTCGCTTTGCCGGAAACACGATGCTGAATGTGCTGCCTTTTCCTTCTTCACTGCTAATTTCCAATAGAGCCTGATGGCGATTAGCAACGTGTTTGACGATGGCTAAGCCCAAGCCCGTGCCGCCCGTTGCAAGCGAACGACTGTGATCAACCCGGTAAAATCTTTCCGTCAGGCGTGGAATGTGTTGCTGGGCAATACCGATGCCGCTGTCTTGTACGCTGAACACCAGTTGCTCGCCTCGCTCTGCCCAGCGCATCAAAATTTCTCCATTAAGCGGGGTGTAACGAATGGCGTTCGACACCAAATTTCCAAACGCACTACGCAATTCCTCGGTGTTGCCCATGAGCGAGCAGTTGCTTGCCATCTCCAGTCGCAGAGTATGTTGCCCCGCACTTAAGGCTTGCCCCTCTTGCTGCAATGAACCCAATAATGCGGGCAGACTAACTACCTCTTCCTGCAAGGCATTCAGTGCGCTATCCAGCTTAGACAGCGCCAGCAAATCATCCATCAAGCGTCCCATGCGCTGTGTCTGCTCGCCCATTAAGTGCAGGGCGCGCCGCGCCATATCATTTTCTAAGCTGGGCATGTCGCGCAGCGTTTCGACAAAGCCATTGACCACAGTCAACGGGGTGCGGAATTCATGCGATACGTTGGCGACGAAATCGCGACGCATGGTTTCAATCCGCTCAAAACGGGTAATGTCACGGCTGATGAGCAGTCTTTTGCTCTCGCCATAAGCGACTATCTTGATAGACAAGATCAGGCCATCATGCCGTGCGCCGCGCAGTATTAAAACCTCGCTAAAATCATGTTGGTTGAGGTAATTTACAAATTCCGGTTGGCGCGCCAGATAAGTAATTTGCTGACCCAAGTCGCGCGCGCCATCCAGCCCGAAATGTTGCTCGGCAATCGGATTACACCATTCGATGTGGTCCGTCGCATCCAGAATAACCACGCCCTCGGGCAGTGCCGAGGTGGCTTGCTCCATATGCTGCAATGCAGCTATACGTTTTTCGCGATCTTTGCGGTGCTTGTGTACCATCCGGTTCAGACGCGAAAATATTTCTGCCCACAAACCAGAGCCATCGGGCATGGCCTCCTCCTCGGAGTGAGCCAGCCAGTCATCGAGCGCGGCCATTTGGCGCAAATAGAAAAATAAATGCACAAACAGAAACACGCCGAAGAATAGGGCAGCCGGCAAGGCACCTGCCACCGCCCATAACAACAGGGAAAGCAGCGACAACATGAACGGAAAAAGCAGTGCGCGCCGCCAAAAATAAAGCATGATTATTTCCCCTTAAACTCGTAGCATTTCATGGCAAGTCACGGCGAAGTGCCCGTTAAAATTCCACCATTTCAAAATCTTCTTTGCGTGCCCCGCATTCTGGGCAGGTCCAATTGATTGGCACATCTTCCCAGCGTGTGCAGGGCGGGATACCTTCATCGGGGGAGCCGCTGGCTTCATCATATAGCCAGCCGCATATCAGACACATATAGGTTTTATATTCAGCGTTGGAGTTCATAGCAGGTGATTTCGGTTAAAATTGCGCTTTAGATTGCGTATTTTACAATGAACTCTACTGCTCCGCCCGACATCCCATCCATCGTGCTGTGTTTCGGTGCCACCGATCCCACGAGTGGCGCAGGTTTGCAAGCCGACATTCTGACCATCGCCAGCATGGGCTGCCATCCATTAACGGTGGTTACCGCCATTACGGTGCAAGACAGCAGTGGCGTGGATGATGTGTTGCCGATTGATGACGAGTGGGTAGCCGATCAAGCACGTGCGGTGCTGGAAGATATGCCGGTCATGGCGTTCAAAATCGGCTTGTTGGGTAGCGTGGAAAATATCGCGGCGATTGCCGAAGTCATTTCGGATTACCCAGATATTCCACTGGTGTTCGACCCGGTGCTGGCCTCCGGTCGCGGTGACGAATTGGCCAACGAAGAAATGCTGGATGCTTTGCGCGAACTGTTGTTGCCGCAAACGACCATACTCACACCCAATAGCATCGAAGCGCGGCGCTTGATTCAGGATGAAGAAAACGATGCCGACAATCCCGGCTTGTCGGAATGCGCTAAACGTATTTTGCTATTGGGTTCTGAATATGTGTTGATTACCGGCACACATGAGCATACGCCCAAAGTGATCAATACTTTGTATGGAGAACACGGCCTCATACGCAGCGATAGTTGGGAGCGCTTGCCCAACATTTATCACGGCTCCGGCTGTACCTTAGCCTCCGCCATTGCCGCATTACTGGCCAATGGGTTGCCTATGCACGAAGCCGTTAAAGAGGCTCAGGAATTTACTTGGCAAGCATTGAAATTTGGTTTCCGCCCCGGCATGGGACAACACATTCCCGATCGTCTGTTCTGGGCGCGGGATGATGATGAAGAGGATGAACCACAAAAGCTCATGCACTAAAGGCCTGTATGCCGTCACGCCCGACCTTGCCGACAGCGCAGATTTATTACGTCGTGTACGCTTGGCACTGGCAGGTGGCGCGCAGGTGCTGCAATATCGCAATAAATTGGCCACGGCAGCATTGCGTTTGACCCAGGCGACGGCGCTACGCCAATTGACACGCGAATTTGCTGTTACTTTTATTGTCAATGATGATGCCCACTTGGCCGCGCAAGTGGAGGCAGATGGAGTGCATTTAGGGTCGGGCGATGCCGACATCAGAGCTGCACGCCAGATATTAGGGCCGCATAAAATCATCGGCATCTCTTGTTATAATCGGCTTGCTTTGGCACACGCCGCCGCTAAAGCGGGCGCGGATTATGTGGCCTTCGGTGCATTTTTTTCTTCGCAAATCAAGCCCGATGCAGCCGTGGCCGATATAAATTTATTGCGGCAGGCGAATGCCAAATTGGATGTAGCCATAGTGGCCATAGGCGGCATTACTGCACACAATGGCGCAGCGCTGGTGCAAGCGGGCGCAGATGCGCTGGCGGTGATTTCGGATTTATTTGATGCGGCAGACATTGCTGCCGCAGCACAAAATTTTTCAAAACTTTATATTCAGGACAGAATGCTATGAGCTCACGCAATCAGGATTTATTCGAACAGTCGC
>JANONO010000095.1:0-7117 GCA_031420875.1 Gallionellaceae bacterium
CCAATTCCCCTCAAGTAATTGTAAGTCCCGTCGTAAAATTGGGAGTTGCGTGTATGATCTTCCGCGCTTCCTTCTGGAACAACCAGCACCATTCCCTGCCGAGCTCTAGTCAATAAGACTCGATAAGCATTTTTCAAATATTGTTTTCGTTCTTCTTTGTTAATATTATTCCAGCGGTCTCCACAAAAAGAATGATGGCTCCATCCACTAGGACAATGTCGAAAATCTGCATCCCAAGTTACGCACGCCCAGTCTAGCTCTAAACCCTGAATGTGAAATTCAGTAGCGACATCTTCTAAGTAGTACGATGAGCGTACATCATTCTTGCCATCCAAAAACCAGTGCACCGGGTCCATAGGTGACTTCACATCAATTGCGTGCGGTTTAAGACGTTCGGCTTGCGATGAAACGACTACGCCATACCGCTCTGAGCCACGCGCCTGACCTTTTAGCCACGTCTTTGCTTTATTTAAATCCCGCGTAATTACTATGGGGTATTTATCTCTAACCTTCCCATATGTTCGCTGAGCAGAATCAACCTCCAGGTCGAGCAACTGCTTTACAAGAAGCGAAACATTTTCTGCACGGAATGAACGCATTGACACCGCTAAATGAAGTTCATCATGGGTTGTCACATGGGGGTATGATTTCAGCCCGCTCAGCACTTGCTCTACTTTGTATTCGCTATCCGTAAGACGCGATGAAATGTGAATATGCCAGTCTGGGAATGACCGACTTATCGCATCAATCCATTCTCCGATACCAGCTTCGCCTGTATTGATTTCCTGTCCGCCCCCAATAAGGCAAACAATGACAGCCCAATCTGGATGTCGATTCATGCAAGAAATCAGAAATTCAGGCTCTGACTGGTTAAAGTTGGGAGTGTTTTTCTTACGGCGCATAAAAGAAGAAGTTTGCTCAACATTCCATGCGCGTTGCGCTTCATCAAATATTGCAACGTGCTCAACTGGGGCCACACTATCATCAAGCAGACATTCATCGCGGAAGTGGTGAACATTCTGAATGAATGTCTTTACATCACTCCTTGCTGCGCCAATTCTGACTTTCTCGCCCGCTTCGCGGGCTCGTGCGACCCTATCACGTGCAAGTGCTTCGCAAAGGATTTTCACCAATGGCCCATTCCCGGACAGATACACGCTGTACAAATCATCACCCACATTAATATGCTTTGTGGCGATATCTAATCCAACCAAGGTTTTTCCGGCACCGGGCACCCCCGTCACCAAACAAATTGATTTATGCGAGCTCGCTTTTGATGACCTGATGATTTCCGAAACTGCAGCAGAGGTTCGGCTAAGATTAGTGGCGCTGGCATCACTGCGCGTTATTTCGGAAACGGAATGGTTGTTATACAACGCCATTGCGGCCTCAATGATCGTTGGTGTTGGACAATAACGACCACTCTCCCATTGAGTTACATCTATGTCGTCACCATCAGCAAAACTTAGCACCTTATTAATAACCCCAACGAGTTGGGTTACATTCGATTTAATAGGAAAAAGCAGCCGGTCATTCTGGGGAGTAACTGTAATTATTGGAACGGCATCTTTTGCATTCGTAGCGATAAGAACAGGTGCAATGTATTGCTCATGGCTAGACTCATGGAAGTTTTTTAAATCCAATGCGTAGTCACAGACTTGGTCAAGGGCGAAAAGTGGTAAATTCGCTTTCACCAACCTTGAACTCCAGTACAAAAATTACTGGCCCAATTAGTAGCAAAACATCAATTCGCCGCCCCATTCGGGGAATCGAATATTCGAAATAAATCGAACCTTGGTAGGGCGTAAGGGTTTCTTGAAGAATCGCTATTTGTTCTACCCAAGCGCCACGTTGAGTTTGAATTAGAGCAAAATCATTACTCAGTGTAAGTATGCCAATAATTTTCTCGGTTGAAGAGCCAAGAAAATTAGAGATCGAATCTGAATAGTACGCTCGCTTCATACGCTATTATTTCTCGCCCAGGAAAAACTTCACGCAGCATAACCTTTTGAGAGCGGATAAGGAATTCCGATATAGTCCTCTGAACGAATGTGGCGTTTCTATCCAGCCTGAGTAACTCAAGCAGGTATAATCCCCGCCTTGTCTGAGAACTAATCCCCGCATGGACACCATACTGCTGCTTAAAGCCGCCATTCTCGGCATTGTCGAAGGGCTGACCGAGTTCCTGCCGATCTCTTCCACCGGCCACCTGATCATTGTCGGCGATCTGCTGAACTACAACGACGAAACCAGCAAGGTGTTCAAGATCGTGATCCAGCTCGGTGCGATCTTGGCGGTGTGCTGGGACTACCGTGTACGCTTGACCAAAATGGTGATCGGCCTGCCAAGCGATCCTGCGGCGCAGCGTTTCGCCAGTCTGCTGTTCATCGGCTTTTTGCCGGCGGCGGTGCTGGGGCTGATGTTCCACTCCACCATCAAGGCGTTGCTGTTCAACCCGATCACGGTCGCTACCGCGCTGATCGTGGGCGGTATCATCATTCTGTATGTGGAGAAGCGCGCTTATCATCCGCGCCTTAATTCGGTGGACGAGATGCGCTGGCCGGACGCGCTAAAGGTGGGCTTCGCACAGGCGCTGGCGATGATCCCCGGCATCTCGCGCTCCGGCGCGACCATTATGGGCGGGTTGGTGTTCGGGCTGTCGCGCAAGGCGGCTACAGAGTTTTCGTTCTTTCTCGCCATCCCGACCATGTTCGCCGCGACTGTTTATGACCTATACAAGAACTGGGGCTTGCTGCGGGTGGACGACTTGCCGGTGTTCGCGGTGGGTTTCGTCACCTCGTTCATCGCCGCGATGTGGGCGGTGAAGGCCTTCATCCGCTTCATTTCAAATCACACTTTCGTAGTGTTCGCCTGGTATCGCATCGTGTTAGGCTTGATTGTGCTGGGCACGGCATACAGCGGCGTGGTGAATTGGTCGGCCGCGTAATGTTGGATGATGGGTATCGCTATGCTCCACTCATCCTACTGCACTAAGACTGGGAGCGCGGGCAAGATGCCCGCGCTCCAAAAAATACGAATAAATCAGCGTTAACTTAACTCTGTTCCCACGGCAATCCGGCTGCGCGCCAACCGCTTAGAGTATTGCGGTGTGCATGGGCATCTTTGTCACCTTCAAAGCCTTGCAGCACATTGTAGCAATCGGTATAGCCGGCTTGGGTGGCGGCCAATGCTGCGTTGTGCGAACGGGCGCCGCTGCGGCAGATGAACATCAGCAGTGATTCTTTGCTGACTTGCTGCTCTAGTTGAGCGATAAAATGCGGGTTGGCTTTCATGTTGGGATAGCTCGCCCACTCGATTTCCACCGCGCCGGGAATGGTGCCGACCCAGTCTAGCTCGGCCTGTGTGCGGACATCTACTAGCACCGCACCCGGCGCCAAACTCATAATCTGCTGCGCTTCGTCGGGCAACATTGCGCCCTCGTAGGGACAATTTATTTCCGTGGCGCGGTTTTGTGCGGCTTGCAAAATTTCTGTGATTCTTCCCATGATTCCTCCAATAATACTTAAAGTGTTATCCTTGCCAATTACTACCAAACGCACAACATACTATCTCAACCGCAATGAAAAATCACACCCACTCACACACCCACAGCAAATCCGCTGCGTTCGAACCGGCTAATCCGGAGCGCTTTGCCGCCGCGAAAAAAAGCACGTGGATCAGCATCTGGGTTAATTTACTGCTTACCGTTTTGCAATTAGTAGTGGGGTTCTTCGGCAAATCTCAAGCGCTGATGGCTGATGGCCTGCATTCGCTATCTGATTTGCTGGCCGACATTATGGTGTTGTTCGCCAATCGCCACGGCAATCGCCATGCCGATGCCAACCATCCCTATGGACACGCGCGCATCGAAACCGCCGCCACACTCATTTTGGGCGTGACCTTGGTGATATTGGGCGTGCTGCTGCTGGTCGCTGCCGGTGTGCGTTTGCAAAATCCACAGAACATTCAGACGGTGCATCCGCTGACGCTGTGGGTGGCGCTATTTACCCTGGTTTCTAAAGAAGGATTGTTCCGCTACATGCTGGCCGTGGCTAAGCGTGTGCGCTCGCAAATGCTGGTGGCCAATGCTTGGCATGCGCGCTCTGACGCGGCCTCTTCGCTGGTGGTGGTGATTGGTATAGGCGGCAATCTGCTGGGTTACACCTTTCTTGATCTGGTGGCGGCAGCGGCGGTGGGCGTGATGATTGCACACATGGGCGGCAAGTTTGCGCTGGAGGCATTGGCCGAACTGGTGGATACCGGCCTTGAGGCGGAGGAGGTGGAAGCGATACGCAGTACACTGCTGGCCACGCCTGGTGTGCGTGGGCTACACGAGTTGCGTACGCGTAAGATGGCGGACGATGCGCTAGTGGATGCACATGTCATCGTTGATCCAAAAATCAGCGTATCAGAAGGGCATTACATAGCCGAAGCGGCGCGGCAGGCGGTGCTGACGCAGCATCATGTGATGGATGTGATGGTGCATATAGATCCAGAAGATGATTTGCAGGCCAAGCCTAACGCGCATTTGCCCAGCCGCGAGGTGCTGCTCAATCATCTGGCTGGACGGCTAGGCCATGATCTGCCGCTTTCCAGCCACACCGTGCTGCATTATCTGGATGGCAAGGTTGACGCTGACATTTTTCTAGGCGAAGCCGATTGCCATGATGCGGCTAGGATTGAATCGCTACGGCTTAAATGCGACGAAATTATTTTGGATGACCCTTACCTTAGGTCACTCCGCTTGCACCGAAGCTACGCACAAGAATAGTGCAAATTTAAAGCTGCGCGCCCAATCATGGGGCAAACCCTAAAGAGTAAATTTTTTATCCATATATTATCCATATAATAGGGCAGATATGGCAAAATGCTGGGCTTGAATTTGTGTGCCAAGTTTGCGATTGGGTCAGAAATAAGTTTTTTGTTCTATTTTGACGTTTATGGGAGAGATTTATTATGTTGAAGGCTGCTGATGTTTTAAAGTTACTTAAAGACAATGAAGTTAAATTCGTTGATCTGCGTTTCACCGATACCCGTGGTAAGGAGCAGCACGTTTCTATACCCGCGCATGTCGTGTCGGATAGCGATGATTGGTTTGATAATGGCCATGCTTTTGATGGCTCGTCCATCGCTGGCTGGAAAGGGATTCAAGCATCTGACATGTTGTTGATGGCTGACCCTGATTCCGCGTTCATTGATCCATTTATGGATGAAACGACACTGGTGATGACCTGTGACGTGATCGAGCCATCTGACGGTAAAGGTTATGACCGCGATCCACGTTCCATCGCTAAGCGCGGCGAGGCTTATTTAAAAAGCAGCGGTGTTGGCGATGTGGCGTACTTTGGCCCGGAGCCAGAATTCTTTATTTTTGATTCGGTTAACTGGCAGATTGATATGTCAGGCAGCTTCTGCAAGGTGAATTCCGAAGAAGCCGCTTGGTCTTCTGCAGAGAAATATGAAAGTGGCAATACCGGTCACCGGCCTGCGGTTAAAGGCGGTTATTTCCCCGTACCCCCGGTTGATGCGCTGCAAGACATCCGTTCTGCCATGTGTTTGGCGCTGGAAGCGATTGGTGTGCCAGTCGAAGTGCATCACCATGAAGTGGCCACTGCGGGACAGTGTGAAATCGGCACTCGTTTCAGCACACTGGTGAAGCGCGCCGACCAGACGCAAAAAATGAAATACGTGGTACATAACGTCGCGCACCAGTATGGCAAAACGGCAACCTTTATGCCTAAGCCTATCGTAGGTGACAATGGTTCCGGTATGCACGTCCACCAATCCATCTGGAAGGGTGGCAAGAACCTGTTTGCAGGCAATGGCTACGCTGGGCTGTCCGAGATGGCGCTGTATTACATCGGCGGTATTATCAAACACGCGCGTGCGCTGAATGCGATTACTAACCCCGGCACTAACTCTTACAAGCGTCTGGTACCCGGCTTTGAAGCGCCAGTTAAACTGGCTTATTCTGCCCGTAACCGCTCCGCTTCAATCCGCATTCCGTTTGTGCAAAGCGACAAGGCGCGCCGTATCGAAGTGCGTTTCCCTGATCCTACTGCCAATTCTTATCTGGCCTTTACCGCGATGATGATGGCCGGTTTGGATGGTATTCAGAACAAGATACACCCCGGTGATCCAGCCGACAAAAATCTGTATGACTTGCCGCCGGAAGAAGATGCAAAGATTCCAACGGTCTGTTCCAGCTTGGAGCAGGCATTGGAAGCGCTGGACAAGGATCGTGAATTCTTGACGCGTGGTGGCGTGTTCTCCAACGACTTCATCGATTCTTATATCGAACTGAAGATGGAAGAAGTCACCCGTTACCGCATGACTACGCATCCGGTTGAGTACGATATGTACTACAGCCTGTAATCTGTTTTTTTGCTGAACAAAAAACGGAGCCTAGTCAGGCTCCGTTTCTTTTTGGGCCAACGAGTTTGTCACTCAGTCAGGCATAACCTATACTCCGCTCTCATCATCTTTGTAGGATAACCATGAAGTACTGGCTGTTGTTTGCGATGCTATGTCCCGGATTTATTGGCTGGGCACAGGCAGAAATATACAAGAACATTGATGCCGACGGCCATGTCACTTATTCCAGCTCACCCTCTAAAGGTGCGCGCAAGCTCAATCTGGAGCGACTGCCTGCCATTACTGCCCCGCCGCGCGCCCGTAATAACGCTACTCCCGCTGATTTCCCACGGATAGATTCCGATACTCAACGCAACCGCGATAATGTACGCAGAAAAATCTTGGGAGATGAATTGGCGTCGGAAGAAAAACTACTGACTGAAGCCCGCTCCAATTTTCACTATGCAATGGAAAACCCAGCGGTATATGACAAGGATGGCAACACTTTGCTCGATGTGGCTGCATACAAAGAGAAGGTCAACACCTTGCAGAAGCAAGTCACGCTGCATGGAAATAATATTGCAGCGATTAAGTCTGAGTTACTCAAATCCAAGTAGCACATAATTATTGGCATGTTTACTGCTTAATGAGCATCTATGCCTGACACTCGTCTCCCCACACTGGAACATCTCAGCACAGCAGTTATTCTGCTGGATAGTCGTTCGCACGTTGTCTATATCAACCCTGCGGCAGAAAATTTATT
>JANONO010000096.1:0-9229 GCA_031420875.1 Gallionellaceae bacterium
CCTAGAAAAGCAGTGAGCCACAGAGAGCACAGAGGAAAAACAAAGCAACATGGTCAGTCTCCATTGACTAAAGCAGACACGCTGCCAGAGGCAACACTGTTAAAATCCCATAATTCTCACACCCTCCTGACCTGCCGCTCACTATAACGCAAAAGGGCCAGGTCTCAATACTGTTCGATTAGCACCCATCCGTTCGCCCTGAGCTTGTCGAAGGGGGCATGAATTGGCGGCTGGTGGTTCGACAAGCTCACCACGAACGGTTAAGCGAACAGTATTGGGCCAGGTCTAGATTCGTAGCGTTTCTAACCCCAAGGGTTGACGACTTCCAGACCGGGGTAGCCAAAGTCCTTTTGGTTGCGCGTGACAAGGCGCAGTTCGTAATGCAGGGCGGTGGCTGCCAGCATGCTGTCTATGCTGGGTACGGGTCTTCCCATTTGCGCAATCAGCCTGCCCCAGCGGTCTGCCACCGGAACGTCTACAAGTAGGATTCTGGTGCCGAACCAGTCGACCAATTCATGTTCGAGCCACAGGCGCAGCTTTTCGCGGCGCGCGCCATCGGGCATTTTTTCAACGCCCTTGCGGATTTCGCCCAAGGTCAGCACGCTGATATGCAGGGCTTCGGATGGGATGTTTTCGAACCACGCAAGCACTGCCTTGGCTGGCTTGGGGCGCACTAGTTCTGAGATTACGTTGGTGTCGAGCAGGTAGCTCATAGCTTGATTTTGCGTGTAGAAGTTTGTTCGCGGGTAATTTTAAGATCACTGCCCACTAACGGTGAAGCCCGCAGTAATTCGACCAAGCTGGGTTTGGGGTGGGTGAGCTTCAAATAATCGCGACGGGAAAGCAGCACGGCAACCGGTTCGCCATGCACAGTGATGTTTTGCGGCCCCTGGCTTTGCGCACGTTTGACGACCTCGCTGAACTTGCCCTTTGCTTCCTGAAGTTGCCATGTCCGCATGATGCTCTCCTGTATCTAGTCAGTCTGACCAGATTATAGCAGGCGCAATTGGATTGTTGGTGATTTTATTGAAATTAATGGGAGCAACATCGCGCTCATTGTGAGCATCGTTGAGGTAGATTGAGGCCACGAATAGTAATCAATAGAGTCAGTCTTCAAGCAGCCAGGCTGCCAGAGTCAACACTGTTAAAACCCCCTCCTTCTCACACCCACCTGACCCGCCGCTCATGACCCAAATATCGATCCAGAAACCATCGTCCGCAGTAGAAGGCTAATGGAAAATCTGGGTTAAACACTCTACACTACTACTCCCCCGCGCAATTGCCTGGCCACCGCCACCATATTCTGCAATGCCGCTTCCACTTCCGGCCAGCCGCGTGTCTTCAGGCCGCAGTCTGGGTTGATCCACAGACGTTGCGCCGGAATCACCGCCAGTGCCTTGTGCATTAGGCGCGACATTTCCTCGGTGCTGGGCACACGCGGCGAATGGATGTCATACACGCCGGGGCCGATGTCGTTGGGGTACTGAAAGTCGCGGAAGGCTTCCAGCAATTCCATATCCGAGCGCGAGGTTTCGATGGTGATCACATCCGCATCCATGGCCGCGATGGCGGGCAGGATGTCGTTGAATTCCGAGTAGCACATGTGGGTGTGGATCTGCGTATCGTCTTTGACACCGGAGGAACACACCCGGAAAGCGCGCACAGACCAGTCCAGATAAAACGGCCAGTCGGATTTTTTCAGCGGCAACCCTTCGCGCATCGCCGCTTCATCAATCTGGATGATGGCAATGCCGGCGCGTTCCAGATCCACCACTTCGTCGCGGATCGCCAGCGCGATTTGCAACGCGGTATCCGCGCGCGGAATATCATTACGCACGAACGACCATTGCAAAATTGTGATAGGACCGGTGAGCATGCCCTTCATCGGCTTACTGGTAATGCTTTGCGCATACTGCGCCCATTCCACCGTCATCGGGTGCGGACGTGAGATGTCGCCGTAAATAATCGGCGGTTTGACGCAACGCGAGCCGTAACTTTGCACCCAGCCAAATTCGGTGAAGGCGAAGCCTTGCAGTTGTTCGCCGAAGTATTCCACCATGTCGTTGCGCTCCGCCTCGCCATGCACCAGCACGTCCAGCCCAAGCTCTTCCTGCTTGCTTACGGCGCGCTGGATTTCGGCGCGCATCGCGGTTTGGTATTCTGCTGCGCCTAGTTTTCCTTGTTTGTAGTCGGCGCGCGCGGCACGAATCTCCGCCGTCTGCGGGAACGAGCCTATGGTGGTGGTGGGGAACGCGGGCAGATTGAAACGCGCCTGCTGTTGGGTGATACGCTGCGGAAATGGCGACTGGCGTTGTGTGTCCTGTGGCAACAAGGCGGCAACACGTTGGCGGATGGTTTTGTTTAATACCAACGGCGAATAGACGCGGCTTTCCAGCGCGGCATTAGCGAGTGCCAGTTGCAACGCAATGGATTCTTTACCTTGCGTCACACCCCGCGCTAGCGTGGTGACTTCGTCCAATTTTTGCGTGGCGAAGGCCAGCCAGCTTTTAATTGTCTGATCAAGCTTCCCTTCTTGTGCCAAATCCACTGGCACATGCAACAGCGAGCAACTGGGTGCCACCCACAACCGCTCACCCAATGTTGCTCGCAGTGTGTCCAGCGTTTGCAAAGCAGCGGGGAGATTGCAGCGCCAGATATTGCGCCCATCAACAACTCCGGCTGACAAAATTTTGTCTTGCGGAAAATTTCGCAGGAAGCTATCCGCCTGTTGTGGGGCACGCACCAGATCAATATGTAAGCCCGCAACCGGCAGGGCTTTAAGACGCTCAGCGTGTTGTTCCACGCTATCGAAATAAGTGGCGAGTAAAATTTTGGGGGCGGCTTGTGTTAGCGTTTTGTAAACAGGCGCAAGTGCATCCACCCACTCTTGCGGCAAATCGAGCACCAACGCAGGCTCGTCTATTTGCACCCACTCTACCCCCTGCGCTTTGAGGCGTGCCAGAATTTGTTGATACACCGGAATTAGCTTGGGCAACAAATTTAAGCGGCGCAAACCGGAATGTTTCTCCTTACCAAGATATAGGTAAGTCAAGGGGCCAATCAGCACCGGCTTGGCATTAATGCCTAACGCCTGCGCTTCCGCGACTTCCTCAAACAACCATGCACTGCTCAGTTTGAACTCTGTCGTGTCGGTAAATTCCGGCACCAGATAGTGGTAGTTGGTATCGAACCATTTGGTCATTTCCATGGCGAAATTATTTTTATCGCCACGCGCTAGGGTGAAGTATTGCGCCAAGCTCAAGGTGCTGTCGGTATATCCAAAACGCTCTGGCGCAGCACCCAACAGGGTGGTCATGTTGAGCATCTGGTCGTAGTAAGCAAAATCGCCCACCGGGATTAACTGTATGCCAGCCGCTTGCTGCAACTGCCAGTTTTGTTTGCGCAGATTCTTACCGACTGCGCGCAAACCGGCTTCATCCAGATTGCCTTTCCAATAAGCCTCAACGGCTTTTTTAAGTTCGCGTTGCGCACCGATACGCGGGAATCCTAGGGTGTGTGCAATGGTCATGTTTATTTCCTATGTTAAAAAATTTGTAGTGGTGTGGTTAATGAGTTGGCAGTAGTTGTCACCCGAACAACCACCCCGGCACTGTGTGCCACCCCTCCTGAAATCAGGAGGGGAATTCGTGACTCTCTCCTCCTTAACCAGGAGGGGAAGTTCGAGATTCTTCCCTCCTGATTTTTGGGCGACTCTCCCCTCCTGATTTTATAGGTGATTCTCCCCTCCTTAGTTTTTTGGGTAATTCTCCCCTCCTTGTTTTTAAGGAGGGGAGGGAGCGAAGCGGAAGGGGTGGTCCGCGGAAGGGGCGCGGAAGGAGGTAAGTTTTTTACCCCCAAATAAAATCTAATGAATCAAAAAAGTGGCTCTCCCCTAAAGTCTTTCCCCTAAAGACTGGCATGATGTAGAAAATCAGATTATTATTCAAACTCATTTTTTTATCATTACTCATTAATTTAATTCATCATGGATTCCATACTCGAAATTCGTCACCTGCATACTATTTTGGCATTGGTGGACTGCGGTACGCTGTCGCGAGTGGCGGCGCGCGTCCACCTGACGCAGTCCGCCATTTCGCACCAGATCAAGCAGTTGGAAAATTATTACGGCACGCCGATATTTGAACGCAAAACTCAGCCACTGCGTCTTACCCCGGCAGGTCAACGACTGTATGTTCTGGCACAAAATGCCGTGGCACTGGTACACGAAGCGGAGCGCGACATCGCCCGGGTGATTCAGGGACAAGCGGGGAAATTACGCATCGCGGTGGAATGTCATACCTGCTTCGAGTGGCTGATGCCCGCGATGGATGAAGTTCGAGAGCACTGGCCAGAGGTGGAAATGGATCTGGTGTCTGGCTTTCACGCCGACCCGCTGGCGCTGCTGCACAGCGACAAAGCCGATCTGGTCATCGTATCCGAGCTTAAAAAATCGGATGCGCTAACTTATCACCCTTTGTTCGGCTTTGAAATCGTCGGGCTGGTATCCTCCCTGCACCCGCTTGCAGCAAAGGACTACCTCACGCCGCGCGATTTTGCTGATGAAACCTTGGTCACCTATCCGGTGCCGGACGAGATGATTGATGTAATCCGAAATTTTTTGCGTCCGCGCAACATTGAGCCAAAACGCCGCACTGCCGAATTGACCATAGCGATATTACAATTGGTCGCCAGCCGACGTGGCATTGCCGCACTGCCCAACTGGGCGGTGCAAAATTATCTGGATGCGGGATATGTGTTGGGAAAACGTATCGGAAAAAATGGCTTACACGCTGAACTCTATGCTGTGACCAGCCAACCCTTGAGCGAATTAACCTACATCAAGGATTTTGTTGAAACCGTGCGCGCGGTGAGTTTTAAGCGGTTGAAAAATTTAGTGCCGCTGTAAATAACGAGATTTTGGAGTCTTCTTCTAAAGAAGACACTCCTTATTCTATATTTTCGATAGAAACGACAATAATCAAACCCGTTCGTGGTGAGCTTGTCGAACCATACCAACTGCGCCAATGCACCCTTCGACAAGCTCAGGGCGAACGGTTGGAGAGGACAAATAAAGGCATTTCTATCGGAAAATGGAATGACACCACGTTTTATTTTCCAGCCTTGCTACTCTTTAATTCCACTTCAGGCTCTACTTCTGGCTTTGAGGTGCTGGGCATCGGCGGCATATCGCCCACAATCTGAAAAAATACTTCACCGCGTTTAACCATGCCTAGCTCGCTACGGGCGCGCTCCTCAATTGCTTCCGTGCCCTGTTTTAAATCGCGCACTTCGACATCAACGGCCGCATTGCGCGCTTGAGTTTGCTCATTGATTTTTTTTTTTGCTTCGACTTGGCGGTTCATCTCCCACACCTTAAACCAGCCACCCTTACCCAGCCACAGCGGGTACTGCAACAGCAGGATGAGGGCGACCAGAATCAGTGTGACTACGCGCATTATCCTAATTGGTAATACGCATCCCGCCCTGGATAAGATGCGCTGTCACCTAGGTCTTCTTCAATACGTAGCAACTGGTTGTACTTCGCCATGCGATCAGAGCGCGACAAAGAACCCGTTTTTATTTGCAGCGCATTGGTGGCTACGGCAAGATCAGCGATGGTCGTATCTTCTGTTTCACCCGAACGGTGCGAAATCACTGCGGTGTAGCCCGCACGTTTAGCCATTTCAATCGCCGCAAAAGTTTCTGTCAGCGTACCGATCTGATTAACTTTAATCAGAATGGAATTAGCCACACCTTGCTTGATGCCTTCACGCAAAATTTTTGTATTGGTCACAAAAACATCATCACCGACCAACTGAATGGATTTTCCAAGACGGTCGGTGAGGTGTTTCCAGCCCTCCCAATCATGCTCACTCATGCCGTCTTCTATGGTAATGATAGGGTACTTGTCCACCCATGTCGCATATAGGTCTGTGATCTGAGCGGCAGTGAGGGATAGTCCATCAGATTTTAGATGGTATTTTCCGTCTTTGTAAAATTCCGAGGCGGCACAATCCAGACCTATCGCCACATCCGTACCGGGCACATACCCCGCTGCTTCAATAGCTTCAACGATCACCTTCAAGGCCGCTTCGTTAGAACCCAAGGCTGGCGCAAAGCCCCCTTCGTCGCCCACGGTAGTGCTCATGCCACGGTGATGGAGTATGTCTTTCAAGTGATGAAAAATTTCTGCGCCGCAACGCAATGCTTCGCGAAAGCTCTGACTCCCCACTGGAATAATCATGAATTCCTGAATGTCTGATCCGCCTGTTGCATGTGCGCCGCCGTTGATAATGTTCATCATCGGCACCGGCATTTCCATGCGCGCCGCACCGCCCAGATAGCGATACAGCGGCAAGCCTGATTCTTCCGCCGCCGCCTTGGCTACGGCAATCGAGACCGCAAGAATAGCGTTAGCACCCAAGCGCGATTTATTTTCAGTGCCATCCAGATCAATCATGGTTTGATCTATAAAGCCCTGCTCCGCCGCATCCAGGCCGATGATCGCCTCGGCGATTTCGGTATTCACATTTTCCACTGCTTTCAGCACACCCTTGCCCAAATAGCGCTGTTTGTCGCCATCACGCAATTCCATCGCCTCTTTGCTGCCAGTGGATGCGCCGGACGGCACTGCCGCACGGCCCATTACCCCGGATTCCAGCAACACATCCGCCTCGACCGTAGGATTGCCACGGGAATCTAAAATCTCACGCGCTATTACATCAACTATTGCACTCATCTCTATTCCTTAACTTTCATTAAAAGGCATCTCTAAAAATCCAAACTCCGTTGCGATACTGTGTTGCTCACAAAAAATTACTCCTTACATATCACCCATATGCGGCGTCGCAATTTTTTGCTCGCGCCTTGTCTCGCTTAGGATTTTGAATCTTTAGAGGCGCCCTTAACACTTTTCACATTTAATGATTAAAATTTCTGCCATTATTATCACCAAAAACGAAGCAGCAAATATCGGTGCCTGCATTAACTCGGTGGCGTGGGCCGATGAAATCATCGTGGTAGATTCGGGCAGCAGTGATGGCACGGTAGAAATTTGCCGCGCATCGGGCGCAAAAGTTTTTGTGCATGACTGGCCGGGATTCGGCGCACAAAAAAATCGTGCGTTGAGTTATGCAACGAATGAATGGGTATTTTCAATTGATGCGGACGAACGGGTTACACCTGAGTTGGCCGAGCAACTGATGGCTGCGGTACGCGAGGGCACTGAAGAGGGGTTTTATGTGCCGCGACGCTCGCAATTTTGCGGCACGTTCATCCATCATTCAGGTTGGTATCCAGATTATGTGCTGCGGCTTTTTAAAAAAACAAAGGGAAGATTCTCCGATGATCTCGTGCATGAAAGTGTGGTGTTGCAAGGTACAACGAGAAAACTATCCAGCCCCTTGCTGCACTACAGCTATATGAACGAGGCCGATGTGGCACGCAAGATCGAGCACTATGCCACGGCTGCGGCGCAGCAAATGTTTAGCAAAGGCAAATCCGCCACCCGTGCCGATGCCCCGGTGCGCGCCGCTTGGGCGTTTATTCGAACCTATTGCTTACGCTTGGGAGTGCTGGATGGCCGTGCTGGTTTTAACATTGCCCGCATGAATGCGCGCACGACTTATCGCAAATATAAAATGCTGCAAGCCCGGTGTCTTGGCTCAATTCGAGACGGCAGCTAATGATAAGCTGGCCGCTTGTTTAAATAATTTAATTAAGGAATGCGTTTGAAAATTCTAGTCACAGGCACTGCCGGATTTGTCGGATTTCACACCGCGAAACGCCTGCTGGAACGGGGAGATAGCGTGGTTGGTTTTGATGTAGTGAATGATTATTACGACCCCACGATCAAAGAAGCTCGCTTGAAAATTCTGGCAGAAACAGCCGCAAAACTCGGCATCGAGCTTATTACAATATTTAAAGAGCTAGCAGGGGCGGGGATGGAAAGTCGGAAAAATTTAAACTCCAGCGAGACTGCCCCCCTTAATTCTTATAATTTGATTATTCAAGGGTGGTGTTATGAGTAAAGTTGCATTAGTTACCGGGATTACTGGGCAAGACGGCGCTTATCTGGCAGAATTTTTGCTGAAAAAAGGCTATATCGTGCACGGCATCAAACGCCGCGCCTCCCTATTTAATACCGACCGCATCGACCACCTGTATCAGGATCCGCATGTCAGCAACCGCAATTTTATCCTGCACTATGGCGACATGACCGACTCCAGCAGCCTGATCCGCATCATCCAGCAAGTACAACCGGACGAAATCTACAACCTTGCGGCGCAGAGTCATGTGGCAGTTTCTTTTGAAGAACCAGAATATACCGCGAACTCTGATGCACTGGGTGCATTGCGCGTGCTCGAAGCCATGCGCATTCTCGGGCTGGAAAAGAAGACTCGTTTTTACCAAGCCTCCACTTCCGAACTTTACGGTTTAGTGCAGGAAACCCCGCAAAAAGAAACTACCCCGTTCTATCCGCGTTCGCCCTACGCAGTGGCCAAACTGTATGCCTACTGGATCACCGTCAACTACCGCGAAGCGTATGGTATGTATGCTTGCAACGGCATTTTGTTCAATCACGAGTCACCCGTGCGCGGAGAAACCTTTGTCACGCGCAAGATTACCCGCGCCTTGTCGCGCATCAAGCTGGGTTTGCAGGATTGCCTGTATCTGGGCAACATGGATTCGCTGCGCGACTGGGGGCATGCCAAAGACTATGTGGAAATGCAGTGGCTGATGCTGCAACAGGACAAGCCGGAAGACTTCGTGATCGCCACAGGCGTGCAATATAGCGTGCGCGATTTTGTGAACACCGCCGCCGAGGAGCTGGGTATCAAGGTGCGCTGGGAAGGCAGGGGCGTGGACGAGAAGGGTTATGATGCCGCTGGCAAATGCATTGTCGCCGTTGATTCGCGTTACTTCCGCCCGACCGAAGTGGAAACTCTGCTGGGCGACCCAACCAAGGCCCGCGAAAAACTCGGCTGGACACCCAAGACAACCTTTAGAGAGCTGGTGGCTGAAATGGTGCGCGAAGATCTAAAGGCGTCCGAGCGTGATGAGCTGGTCAAGAAGCATGGCTACAAGGCATTTAATTTCAACGAATAACCATGGACACCTCTAAAAATCCAAACTCCGTCGCAAAACAGCGTTGCTCCAAAAATTTTAACGCTTACATTCCTGTCCTGAGCTCAGTCGAAGGGTCAAACATATGCGGCGCGCTAAAATT
>JANONO010000097.1:0-11680 GCA_031420875.1 Gallionellaceae bacterium
GCCCCAGCGCAGGCAAGACGGATTTTTATTAAGGGGGTAATATCCCAACTGTTCGCTTAACCGTTCGTGGTGAGTTTGTCGAACCACCAGCCGCCAATTCATGCCCCTTCGACAAGCTCAGGACGAACGGATGGGTGGTAAACGAACAGTATTGATAACTGTCCCTACAAACGCATGGCCATCATAGACGACAAAGAATCCAAGCTACGTATAGACAAATGGCTGTGGTCTGCGCGCTTTTTCAAGACGCGCTCGCTGGCAGCAGAGGCTATTGAGTGCGGCAAAGTGTTGGTTAACGATGCGCGCGTCAAGCCCGCCAAAACCATTGCGGTGAATGATGTTCTTACAATCCGCCTCGGCCCGTATCAACATAGAGTAGAGGTGCTTGAGTTATCTAATAAACGCGGCCCCGCACCTCAGGCGCAAAAACTTTACCGGGAAACGGAAGCCAGCCGGGTGCAACGCGAAGCCATAGCAGCCGAATTAAGGGCGCAGCCAAAACCATTTTTTCCCGGCGGCAGACCCACCAAACGGGATAGACGGGCAATTGAAAAACTCAGGAAAGGCAGGGATGATACATAGCAAAACAGGGTAATTTATTTTTGAAACTGCCCTAAAGTTTTATACCAAGCGACCGATAAGTGTGAGGAGTATGTGGATCACGTGTGGTGTTGGGAAAATTTGAACCCGTGTAGCTTAATCGAGCACAGTAGAATCTAGGCTTGGAATCTGTAGTTTTAGCCACAATTGCCAAATTATAGCTGCCGTTTCCTCATAAATAACCGACAATTAAAAGTTGTTAGGCACAGGGAATCAACGATGGATACAACTTCATTACGCATCCTAGTGGCTGAAGATCAAGGTTTTCAGCGGAAGGCGGTGGTGCATATGTTAAATTCCATGGGCATCAAGGAAGTGTGGCAAGCCACCAACGGCAGAGAAGCGCTGGAAATGCTGCGTCAGTATGAAACGCGACTGCCTGATATAGTGCTGAGCGATCTTGATATGCCAGAAATGGACGGCATGGAACTCATCAGGCATTTATCCAAGCAATATCCGGGCATTTCTATTGTCATCATGAGTAGCATGGATCATGCGCTGACCCTCTCTGTTGAGAAAATGGCGCGCTCCTATGGTCCCAAGCTGTTGGGGACTGTGGAAAAACTGCTGTTTTTCGAACAGTTCAAAGAAATTCTGACATTGCATCAAAAATCCCAGAAAAAAGATGAGAAAACAGCGCCTACGCCAGCCAGCTTTTCGCTGGAAGAAGTCTTGCTGGCAGTTCGAGAAAAGCAAATCGAACCTTTCCTGCAACCCAAAGTAGATCTCAGAACGGGGCGACTGACCGGCGCTGAAGCTTTGGCACGCTGGGTGCATCCAGAGTTGGGCGTGATTGCTCCCTATGCTTTTATCCCGCTGCTAGAACAAAGTGGCAACATGGAAAGACTTACCTTCCTGATGCTGGAGAAAACCATCAATGCAAGCCGCGTGTTGCAGGATGCAGGGCATGCGCTGGCTCTGTCGGTCAATCTTTCGCTGTCTTCGCTGAGCGATACTTCACTGGCGGATCGCATTACTCGGACGGTGCGAAAAGCGGGAGTTGACCCGCATCACATCACGCTGGAAATTACCGAATCAGCAGCCATGACTCATGTTGCTCCTGCACTGGAAAATCTGGCTAGGCTCAGAATGAATGGCTTCGGTTTATCTATTGATGATTACGGCACCGGTTTTTCCAGTATGCAGCAATTAACGCGGATACCCTTTAGCGAACTCAAGATTGATCGTTCATTTGTTACAGACTGCGCTACCAACGCGCCATTGCGCGTGATTATCGAGTCCAGCATAGATATGGCGCACAAGCTGCATGTCAAGAGTGTTGCCGAAGGTGTAGAAACGCAGACCGAATGGGATACACTGAAAAGCCTGAACTGCGATGCGGCACAAGGGTATTTCATTGCTAGACCTATGGGTAGTGTTGCATTCCTTGATTTTTGCACGAACTATGTGCCTATATAATTTTCGGTTGATCCCCTAAAGTTTTTCTAACTGCTGCCGATAACGGCTATGAACGCTGAAATGCCCCCTTACATATCGGCGTTCTGTACCTTTCCTCCGCCCAACCCCCTTGGGGCGGAGTTTTTTTGTAGGGGAAAATCCTACAAGCCCTGTCCATAAATTCTTACAAAAGAATTGGCGCCTTTCTGATTTTACAATCCCAATCTTGTCAGTAATATCGCAACTCAAGAAATTTACACATAGGGGCAAATAACATACCTGTTGAAAAGCTTCGGTTGATTTAAGGTAGTCCGTCTTTCACTGGCTTGTCCCGACTTTAATAAAATCAATAATCGTGTAAGGAGCGTTTTACGCACCTTACGTCATTTCATTTCGTCATTTCATTTGCAATGATCGTTAAATTACCACAGGGGGCTAATATGAACACCATGCAATTGCAAGAAGGCATACGCGATATCAATCTAACTTACTTGATGCTGGCTCAGCAAATGATCAAGGAAGATAAACCAGCTGCAATTTACCGCTTGGGCATCAGTCAGGATTTGGTGGATATGTTGGCCGATCTGTCCCCCGCACAAGTCATTAAAATGGCGACATCCAATATGTTGCTGTGTCGCTTCCGCTTCGATGAAAACCTGCTGCTAAATATGGTCACCGATTACAACAAGGATCGCTTGATGTCTCATGCACATGCGGCGATTCTGATGTCAACGCAGCCCGTCGAAGCTTTGGCCTAGCGCGATGGCTACCAAAACGGTAGTGGGTGAAGCGAAGCAAGTACAAACTGCGATTGAATTAATAAAATTAGGTGCGCGTTTACAGTTGCTACAAGAGGAAACATCACTCAGCCGCGAGCGTTTGCTCAGGCTCTACAAAGAAGTCAGGAACGAATCACCTTCACAAGGGATGCTGCCTTACTCGACCGATTGGTTCATTAGTTGGTTGCCTAACATTCATTCCTCTTTATTCATGGGCACTCACCAATTTCTGGTTAAAAACGCCGGAATTGACGGGGTACAGGCGCTGATTACAGCTTACCGTTTATACCTTGACCAAATACAAGGCCTAGAGGGTGGCGAACCCGTGTTAAGCCTCACCCGCGCCTGGTCTCTACTCCGTTTTTTCAAGGCGCGCATGATGCAGCTCACTCCCTGTATGGAATGTGGTGGAAACTTTGTGGCTCATGCGGACGAATTACGCAGTAATTATTTATGCGGAATTTGCCGCCCGCCGGCTCGTGCGGGTAAAACCAGAGCGTCCAAACTTACTTTAATTACACCTGCACAAACCCCTTAAAATCTCCAGCTGCGTGCCGATAAGGGGTGGTGGTCACGGGTAAAAAATCAGGGTTGCAAATATGCTAGTCATTGTCGGTTATTTGATCGTGATATTTTCCGTGTTTGGCGGTTTTGCGCTGGCTGGTGGCCATTTAGCCGCGCTCTGGCAGCCAGTTGAATTACTCATGATAGGTGGCGCTGGATTAGGCGCTTTCTTAGTTGGAAATTCTGTCAAATCAATAAAGGCTACTTTGAAAGCCTTGCCCAGTGTCATCAAGGGAGCCAAATACAACAAAGATAGTTACATGGAGCTCATGGCTCTTTTGTACGAACTGCTTGCTAAAGTACGCAAAGAAGGCCTGATGTCTATCGAAGGCGATGTGGAAAAGCCGGAAGAAAGCCCGATCTTCTCCAAATATCCCAAAGTGCTTGCAGATCATCATGTGGTCGTATTTATGACCGATTATTTGCGCATCATGGTTAGTGGCAATCTGAATGCCATGGAAATAGAGAATTTGATGGATGTGGAAATCGAAACACACCACCATGAGGAGATGCTGCCCTCCCACGTCATTGCCAAAGTGGGGGATGGACTGCCTGCGTTTGGCATTGTTGCCGCCGTGATGGGGGTCGTGCATACCATGGGGTCGGTGGGTATTCCGCCCGCCGAATTGGGCATGTTGATTGCGGCTGCATTGGTGGGAACCTTCCTTGGTATTCTGCTGGCTTATGGATTTGTCGGCCCGGTGGCATCCTTGCTCGAACAAAAAGCCGAAGAAGGCACCAAGATGTTTCAGACCATCAAGGTGACGCTGTTGGCCAACTTGAATGGCTATGCGCCAGTGATGGCGGTCGAATTCGGGCGCAAGGTATTGAACTCCACCGAGCGTCCCAGCTTTTCAGAGCTGGAGGAGCATGTCAAGACTAAACGCTGATCATGGCCGACGACAAAAACAAACGACCCATCGTAATCAAACGCATCAAAAAGGTGGCGGGTGGCCATCATGGCGGTGCGTGGAAAATTGCTTATGCCGATTTTGTTACGGCGATGATGGCGTTCTTCCTGCTCATGTGGTTGTTGGGCTCAACTTCCTCAGGTGATTTGGAGGGGATTGCTGATTACTTCAAGACCCCGCTAAAAGTAGCCTTAGCCGGAGGCAGTGGGAGCGGTGATAGCTCCAGCATCATCAAGGCCGGCGGACGGGACTTGACGCGCAGCGTAGGGCAGGTCAAGCAGGGCGAGCTCCCGACGGAAAAGAAAATCATCAACCTCAAAGCGGCACAGCAGGAATTTTTGCGGAATGAGCGCAAGAAAGAGCTTGAAAAACTCAAGGAGCTAAAAGCCAATATCGAGCAGATGATTGCCAGCAACCCCAATCTGGAAAAATTTAAAAATCAGATACTGCTCGACATTACCAGCGAAGGGCTACGCATCCAGATCGTGGATGAACAGAATCGTCCGATGTTTCGAAGTGGTAGCGCACAACTGGAACGTCATACCATAGAAATTCTGCACGAGATTGGCAAGACGCTGAACGAAGCGACCAATAAGGTGAGCCTGTCCGGGCATACCGATGCAGCCGTATATGTGGGCGGCAGCAAAGGGTATAGCAATTGGGAGTTGTCCGCCGACCGCGCCAATGCTTCACGCCGAGAATTAATTGCGGGTGGCATGGCGGCTGAAAAAATTATTCGCATTGTGGGCTTGTCCTCCGCTGTGCCATATAACAAAGAAGACCCATCAAGCCCGATTAATCGCCGCATCAGCATGATCGTGATGAATAAACAAGCAGAAGAAGCGGCGCAGCATGATGGTGGCGTGGTCAAGCTGGATACGGACACGGTTGATGAAGAGGTCACTGATGCTCCTACCCAGGGCGTGGATGCGTTACTTGTTGCGCCAGTTAGCAAATAGATGTAGCAGATAAATCCCGGAGTTTTGAGGATATTTTTCCTAGGAATCTAAACTTCTTACCACAGAGACACAGAGAAGTCTGTTATTTAGTATTGGGCATCTCTAAAAATTCATATTTCGTCAAATTCATATTTCGTCGCCCCCGCCCTTCGACCGGCTCAGGATAAACTGGCCTTCGGCCAGGCGGGAGCCCAGTAAAATAAACAGGCTGGATTCCCGCCTACGCGGGAATGACGGGCTGATGGAAAATATCGGTTCAACTGAATTTTATAGGATAAATTCTGCACCCGCCTATCCCATACAGGCTGTCCCATACAGACTAGGCGCTGAGGCAGCAATAAAGCCTAATAACCTCTCACTATTCCCCTAAAGAAAACTCATTTTGTGCCGTTATAGTAATCAAACTTGTTCTGCAATTGAACGGGGTGTCGTGGGGATTGTTCTACATACCATCGGCCAGGATAGCGGCGGTGTGCTCGGCATCTTTTTAACACCGGATTATCCGGGTTTAACTGGGGAGTTACATGATGAATTCATTTGTTGATATGAAAATTGGCGCCAAATTGGCGACCGGCTTCCTTGCCGTGTGTGTGTTGATGGTAATGCTCGGCGTTTTCTCGATCATTCAGTTGGAAAAGGTCAACCAAACTTCCACTGACATGGAAGTTAATTGGATGCCCAGTGTGCGCGTGACATCTGACATGAATACCAATATTTCATATTTCCGTATTGGCGAGTTGCAGCATATTTTGTCCTTGAACGATTCAGAAAAGGCGCACAACGAAAAAGACATGGCGGATGCGTTGGCCGTATTTGAAAAAAACAGCGCGGAATATGAAAAACTGATTTCTTCTGCCGACGAGCAAAAAATATATGATGATTTTAAGCGACGCTGGGCTGATTATATGGAGGAGCACGCCAAGGTAGTGAACCTTTCCCGAATAAATAAAAATGAGGAAGCTAAAGCCGTCATTCGCGGCGGCTCACAAGAACATTTTGATGCGGCGAGCGCTTTGCTGGTGCAGTTGATGGAGCTGAACGTCAAGGGTGGCCAAGAAGCCAGTCGCCAAGGTGATGTGCTGTATGGCTCGGCGCGCACCTGGATTGTCAGCGGGCTGATTGCGGCAATTCTGTTGGCGATAGCTTTAGCCATCATCCTAACCCGTTATATTGCCAGCCCCTTGGGTGAAGTGGTCAAAGTAGCCAAGCGCATCGCCGAGGGCGATTTAACCGGGCACATCGAGGTGCATTCGCGTGACGAAACCGGGCAGTTGATGCAGGCCATGAAAGATATGCTGATTAGCCTGCAAAAGACCATCTCCAGCATGCGCTCCAGCTCAATCCAGGTATCAGAAGCCGCCAGTGGGCTTTCAACCGCCTCTGCACAAGTGGCGCAAAGCTCGCAGATGCAATCTGAAGCGGCTGCTTCTACGGCAGCGGCAGTGGAGCAGATCACGGTAAGCATCAATTCGGTCGCAAACAATACCGAAGATGTACGCAAGCTATCCGAAAAAAGTTTGGAACAAACTCGTCAAGGCAGCCAGAGTGTGAATGAAATGATAGGCGAGGTGCAGCGCGTACAAGAAGCCGTCAATCAAATCGCGGGGGAAGTTAAAGATTTCGTCAGCAGCACCCGCGCCATAGCCAGCATGACGCAGCAGGTAAAAGACATTGCCGATCAAACCAACTTGCTGGCATTGAATGCCGCCATCGAAGCGGCGCGCGCCGGCGAGCAGGGGCGCGGCTTTGCCGTGGTAGCGGACGAAGTACGCAAGCTAGCAGAAAAATCCGCTAAATCAGCCAGCGAAATTGACCAAGTCACCACCTCGCTCAATCAAAAATCCGCCAAGGTGGAAGAGGTGGTGCAAACGGGTTTGAAATCCTTGCAAGCCACGCAGGATCATGTGGCGCGAGTATCCAAGGTATTGACTGAGGCCGGCGAATCGGTATCTCAATCCAGCCATGGTGTGAACGATATTGCGGCATCGGTCAGCGAGCAGAGTATAGCCAGCACCGAAATTGCGCGCAATGTAGAAAAAATAGCGCAAATGTCAGAAGAAAATCATGCGGCAGTACAATCGAATTCACAAGAAATTTTGCGGCTAGAAGGATTGGCTAAGGAATTGTTGGCTACGGCTGATCGCTTCAAGGTTTAGGAATAGAACATAAAAAAACGCTGCATCCCTGCCTTGCAGTGGAGTGCTAGGAATATAAGCAATCACGTAGGGTGGGCAAACGGCTTTATTGTTTGCCCACGCGGAAGGATGGTGGGCACAAAAACCGTGCCCACCCTACGTTACCCCCTTGAAGGGGCGCTTAAGCAGGAATGCAAACCGTTAGTTTAACGACAGGGAGGAATCATGTTACTGGCTAATTTTAAACTTGCTCATCGCTTTGCCATGCTGTTTGTAATCATATTCGCAGGCTTTGCCATTTATGGCGGCTGGTCTTTTAAAACATTGAATGAACTGAAGGTGAATGGTCCGTTTTATCAACGTATTGTTCAGAGTAAAGATTTGATTGCAGATATTTTACCGCCACCCAATTACATAATTGAATCTTATCTCGTCGCTCTGGAGATGCTGCGCGCCAAGTCGGGTGAACTCAGCCCATTAGTTGACAAGATGAAGAGGCTGAAAAGTGACTATGACTTACGTTATGAATTCTGGCTAAAGGAAACGCTAGAGTCAGAGTTGAGAGATGAATTTTTGGGTCGTTCTTATAAACCGGCTAATGATTTCTATCAGGTTACGTTCGATCAGTTTATTCCGGCGCTGGAGCGGGGTGACAATAATGCTGCAAATGTCGCTTTCGAGGCGATGAAGCAACGCTATGACTTGCACCGGGCTGCTATAAACAAGACAGTCGAGATGTCCGTTAAGCGTGTTCAGGCAGACGAAGAAAATGCCAAAAATGCGATCAGCACATCCACGCTCGTCATGCTGCTGATATTGGTAGGCAGTATTTGCTTGGTCACGTTATTCCTAGTCACGATCACCCGTGCCATCACGCGACCCCTCGGCTTGGCCTTGGCTGTGGCCAAACGAGTATCAACAGGTGATTTAACCGGAAAAATTACCGTGCAGTCACAGGACGAGGTGGGGCAGTTAATGCAGGCATTGAAAGAAATGGTGGCTAACCTGTCACAAATTGTATCAGTGGTTCGTTCTGATTCTGAGCAAGTGTCCAGTGCAGCCAGCGAGCTGTCGGTTACTTCGGCCAGAGTCAGAGAAAATTCGCAAAAGCAATCTGAAGCCGCATCGTCTGCGGCTGCGGCTGTAGAGGAGATTACAGTGTCTATTTCCTCGGTTGCCGAAGATTCGGAAGCGGCTCATCAGCTATCCAATGAAAGTCTGGAGCGTACTCAGAATGGCAATGAAAACATGAGTAAGTTGGTAGTTGAAGTGACTCAAGTGCAATCCGCAGTGAAGGAAATTGCCAAGGTGGTCAGTGAATTTATCAGCAGTATTAATGCCATTACCAGCATGACGCTACAGGTTAAAAACATTGCTGATCAAACAAATTTATTGGCCTTGAATGCGGCTATCGAAGCAGCGCGTGCAGGCGAGCAAGGACGCGGCTTTGCCGTGGTGGCCGATGAGGTGAGAAAGTTGGCAGAAAAATCTGGCCAAACAGCGACTGAGATTGATGTAGTAACCCAAACTCTGGGAGGGCAATCGTCTCGTGTTAAAGAAGCCATTCAGAATGGCCTGCAATCTTTGCAGTCCAGCCAGACCCATATTGATCTTGTCACGCACATATTAAATCAAGCTTCCGAGGCTGTTTCCAAGGCAGCTGTCGGGGTGAAAGGCATTTCAGCAGCCGTCAAGGAACAAAAATTTGCCAGCGAAGACATCGCTAAAAATGTTGAATGTATCGCGCAGATGGCGGAAACAAGCTATGCCACGGTGGATGAAACTGCCAAAGCGGCGGCCATGATGGGGCAGCTGGCAGCCAGCCTGAAGCTTGCGGTGAACCAATTTAAGCTGGAGGAGCAGCAGCACCCTGGTGTTGGGCTGTCCCATTCATAAAATTGTGGAGAGTCAATTATGTCCGACCTGTTAAAAAATATTGATGCCAGAACCAAGCTGGCGGGAACAAACAAACTTGAAATTCTGATGTTCTCGCTGGGCAAGGATGCGCACAGCAATCGCGAGGAAACTTTTGGTATCAACGTATTTAAGGTGCGCGAAGTCATGCGTATTCCCCAGATCACCCGTGCGCCGGAAATGCCAAAATTTGTAGAAGGGATGGTTAGTTTGCGCGGCGCGCTGGTGCCGGTGGTTGATTTGGCTAAATACATCAATATTGAAACAGATTGCCAGCGCGAAATCATGATCGTGACCGAATATAACGGTCAGACTCAGGGATTTTTAGTCAAAGCAGTGGATAACATCTTGCGCCTGGATTGGTCGGCAATGCGCGTACCACCCGCGATGTTGGTTGCAGAAATGGGTGGCTTAGTGACCGCCATTACCGAGCTGAAAGATAGCCGCTTGGTGATGATGTTGGATGTAGAAAAAATACTGTCGGAAACAACGCATTTTGACAATGATCAAATGATTTTGAAATCAGTGAAGCCACTCGGCAAGGATCGCACCGTATTTTTTGCCGATGATTCCGCAGTGGCGCGTGGCCAGATTACCCGCACATTGGATGCGATGCAGGTGAAGTATATTTCTGCGATTAATGGGCGGCAGGCGTGGGATGAATTAGCAAAAATGGCGGATAGCGCGGAAGCGTCACATACCTCGCTCAAGGATGTAATCCAAGTCATTTTAACCGATGTGGAAATGCCGGAAATGGATGGTTATATGCTGACGCGCAAGATTAAAGCCGACAAGCGATTCGCCAATATACCGGTGTTGATGCACTCATCACTAAGCGGTGAATCCAATCAACAGCTGGGTAAAACCGTAGGTGTAGATGAATATGTGCCGAAGTTTGAGCCGCAAAAATTGGCGCAGATATTGGAGCGGTTGTTGGCATAAACAGCTCGTAGCGGGTAGCTAAACCAGCTACCCGCTACAAGCCACAAGCTACGGAGAATGAAATGACTTACACAAACAACATTTTGAGCGACAATCAGGATGGCCTGCTGGATCAGGTTGATGCACGCACCAACTTGGCCGGCACCAACAAAATGGAGATATTGCTGTTCAGCCTAGGCAGCGATGAAACATTCGGCATCAACGTATTTAAGGTCAAGGAAGTATGCCAAGCGGGTAAGGTCACACGCACGCCGAATATGCCACAGGGCATGGATGGCATTGTGTCCTTACGAGGACATGTCATGCCGGTGTTGAATCTGGCGCAGTTCATGAAGGTTGTCCAAGCAGGTAAACATCAGACCATGATGGTTGTGGAATTCAATAATTTCACCTTAGGGTTTATGGTGCAGGGGGTGGATCGCATCATTCGGGTTGACTGGGAAAAAGTGCGGGCTACAGAAGGAATGCTATCCGAGAATGGCGCGCTGATTACGGCCATCACTGAACTTCCAAATGGCACACTGGTTTCCATTTTGGACGTTGAGCAAATATTGGCCAATGCGTTTGGCGAAGGAGTGGTGGGCTCAGTTGAACGGGTTCAATCAGAGCATGACCTGTGTATTTTCTTTGCCGATGATTCTATGGTGGCGCGCAGAAAAATAACTGAGGTGCTGGACAAAATGGGTGTCAAACATATTCAGGCCAACAACGGCCGCGAAGCGCTGGACAGGCTCAGGTCTATGGCAGATACGGCGCAGAATTCCGGGGCGAATTTGCATGACCAAATTCAGGTGATATTGACCGATGCGGAAATGCCGGAGATGGATGGTTATGTGCTGACTCAGCATATTAAATCAGATCATCGCTTTGATGGCATACCGGTGGTGATGCATTCGTCGCTGTCCTCAGATGCCAACCGTGACATGGGGCGTCGTGTCGGGGTAGATCACTATGTTGCGAAATTTGATTCAACGGTTTTGTCGTCAACGCTGAGACCACTGCTGCTGTCGTAGGGGATAGTCATGGGAATGGAAGACCTCAAATTTTTGGTTGTAGATGATTTTTCTACGATGCGCCGCATCTTGCGAAATCTGCTTAAGGAACTGGGTTTCGCCAATGTGCAGGAGGCGGAAAATGGCGCGGAAGGGCTGGCAAAGCTGCGCGCGGATAAATATGATTTTGTGGTGCTGGACTGGAATATGCCGGTGATGACCGGCATAGAGTTGCTGAAGGAAATACGTGCAGATGCCACACTCAAGCATTTGCCGGTATTGATGGTGACGGCCGAGGCAAAAAAAGAAAATATTATCGAAGCGGCGCAAGCCGGAGCCAGCGGTTATGTGGTCAAGCCTTTTACGGCGGCCATTCTGGATGAGAAGCTGAAGAAAATTTTTCAAACTATGAAAAAGTGAGTGCTGCCATGTCAACTAATACTGCAACGCAGGACCCGGAAGATCTCGAAGCATTGTTCGACAGCA
>JANONO010000098.1:0-3667 GCA_031420875.1 Gallionellaceae bacterium
AGCGCGATAGATTCCACATGCGAAGTATGCGGAAACATATTCATCACACCGGCAGACTTGAGCACATATCCCTTGAGATGCACCAGCACCTCGGCATCACGCGCCAGGGTAGCGGGATTGCAGGAGACATATACGATGCGCTGCGGCGCATCTGCACCCAAGGCTTTGACTAATTCAAACGCGCCGTCACGCGGCGGATCAATCAGCATCCGGTCAAAATGGCCAAGCTGAGCCAGCATTGCTTCGTTCACTTCAAACAGGTTCATTTCGCGAAACTCAGTGTTGGCTGACAAGCCATTAAATTCGGCATTTTGCATGGCACGTTTAACCAGCGCCGCGCTCCCTTCTATGCCCACCACTTGCGCGCCCCTGCGCGCAATCGGCAGAGTGAAGTTACCCAGCCCGCAGAACAAATCCGCAATGCGCTCGCCCGGACGGGGATTCAGCAAGCGCATGGCACGGCTGACCATGACCCGATTCATATCCGAATTAACCTGGGTAAACTCGGTCGGTGCAAACGGCATGGTGATGCCGAACTCCGGCAGGCTGTAAGTCAGCGGCGGCGCATCCAGCGGGTAAAAAGGCACGACGGTTTCCGGCCCCTTGGTTTGTAGCCAGAACTGTACCTGGTGTGTATCAGCAAACTCCTTGATCGCCACCTCATCGGCGGGGGAAAGCGCTTGCAAAATACGCAGCACTAGCACATCTACCCGATCGCCCACCGCCACTTCGATTTGCGGCAGCGCATCACGAGCTGTAAATTTTTCATTTAACTGCCCCAGCAGAGGCAGCAGCTTGGCAATCTTCGGTGTCAGCACTTCACAATGCTGCATATCGGCAACATAGCCGCCTTGTTTTTCCCGAAAGCCAACCAAGGTTTTGCCTTTTTTCTGCACATGGCGCACCGACAGCCGCGCACGCTGGCGGTAACCCCACGGCTGTCCGTAAATAGGCGGCAGGATGGTCTCCGCATGGACTTTGCCGATGTGCCACAGATTGTCTTCCAGTATGCGTTGCTTGGCTGCGACCTGCGCGCGCTCATCCATATGCTGCATGGAGCAACCGCCGCACACGCCGAAATGTTTGCATTTAGGCTCTACGCGCATGAAAGTCGGCTGGATAATCTGGCCGACTTTCGCCAGTTCAAAACTGGGTTTTTTGCGATACGAGGAATAAGTTACGCGCTCGCCAGTCAGCGCGCCCTCGATGAAAATCACCTTGCCCTCCGCATGTGCAATGCCACGGCCTTCATAATCCAGTGATTCAATCATCACGCTGTTATCTTGTACGGTCTTTTCTGTCATCTCATCCAACTCTGTAATTTTATTTCCAGCATAGCGCCCACTCGCCCCAACCCTGACTTTGCCAACGCCCAGCCGAGCAACACACCCGCACTATTGGCCAGCATGTCCATGTATTCAAAATAACGGTAGCCGGTCATACGCTGCAAAAATTCCATGCTGACACCCAGGGCAATCAAACAAAGTGCCAGCCGAATACGGTGTGCCTGTTTTTGATAGATTTGGCAGAACCACAACATCAGCAAACCGTAGGCCAGCGCATGTTCCAGATAGTCGGAATACTGAAAATTAACGGGCTGCGGCGGATGCGGGATCAGTGAAAGATAGATAATAATGGTGGCCCATGCTCCACCCAGCGTCAACCAGGTTAGGCGAAATGTGGCCATGCTTATATTTTTGATTCTGGCCAAGCGGCCAGATATTCTGCCCAATGCGGCTCGCTGGATTTGCTCAAAGTGTTGCGTACCAATTCACATTCTTTGTGGTAGCGCGCTGGCGAGAATTGACCGCGCATTAACTGAAAGCGCGCATACACCAACCAGGTGTTTACTACATCGGTCTCGCAATAATTACGAATTTCATCCAGCCTGCCCTGTTGGTATGCTTCCCACACCTTGCTGCCATCCATGCCCAGCTTGCCGGGGAAGCCGATCAATTTGGCCAGATCATCCAGCGGCGCATTGGCACGACCGGTGTACATGGCCAGCAAATCCATCAAGTCAATGTGGCGCGAGTGATAGCGGCTGATGTAGTTGTTCCATTTAAAATCCTTATCGTCCTCGCCCATGTCCCAGTAGCGCGCACATTGCACGCCGTTAATTAATCCCCGATAGTGCAGCACCGGCAGATCAAAGCCACCGCCGTTCCACGACACTAATTGCGGCGTGTATTTTTCGATGCCATCAAAAAAACGCTGTATCAGTACGCCTTCATCATCCTCAAGACCGCCCAAGGACCACACGCGAAAGCTATCGCCCTCGCGCAGCGCACAAGAAATGGCCGCCACTCGCTGCAAATGATGTGGCAAAAAATCGCTGCCGGTTTTCTGGCGACGCATCTGAAAAGCCATGTCGGCTACTTCGGCATCGCTCACCGCAGCATCGAGTGCATATAGCTGGCGCAGCCCGGCAATGTCAGGAATGGTTTCAATATCAAAAACAAGGATAGGTGCCATGACGTGGTAGCAAGTTCGTGGAAGCAAGTTAATATCAGTTGGAATTGTACCCGATCACCTGCCGACATTTCCCCTTATATCCTGATAAACTGCGCGCAAATTTAACGAAAGAATTTGCCATGTCACTCAATGCTGCCAGCGCCGCACAAAAGGCGCACACCCTGTCTGAAGCGCTGCCTTATATCCAGCGTTTTTTTGACAAGACCATCGTCATTAAATACGGCGGAAATGCCATGACCGATCCAGCATTGCAGGAGGGTTTTGCGCGCGATGTGGTGCTGCTCAAACTGGTCGGCATGAATCCAGTGATTGTTCACGGCGGCGGGCCGCAAATCAACGAGATGCTCAAGCGCGTGGGTAAACAAGGCGAGTTCGTGCAGGGTATGCGGGTCACTGACGAAGAAACTATGGATGTGGTCGAAATGGTGTTGGGCAAGGTTAACAAAGACATCGTGAATCTGATCAATCGCTATGGCGGCAAGGCAGTAGGGCTGACCGGACAGGATTCTGCGTTTATCCGTGCCGAAAAATTGATGCTGGAAAGTTCGACCGAGCCGGGCAAAATGTTGGATATTGGCCTGGTAGGAGAAATCCGCTTGATTGATCCGGCGATTATTACTTTTCTGGACTCGGGTGATTTCATTCCGGTCATCGCGCCTATCGGTGTGGGCACGGATGGCGAGACATTGAACATTAATGCGGACGTGGTGGCTGGCAAGCTAGCCGAAATATTAAAGGCCGAGAAATTGGTATTGCTCACCAACACGCCCGGTGTGCTGGATAAAGATGGACAATTGCTGACCGGGCTGACACCGAAGCAAATTGATGCGCTGGTGGCCGATGGCACACTGTCTGGCGGCATGTTGCCCAAGATTGCATCGGCGCTGGATGCGGCGCGCGGCGGGGTGCGCTCGGTACACATCATAGATGGCCGGGTGCGGCATGCGTTGCTGCTGGAAATTTTGACCGACGAGGGTGTGGGTACGTTGATCAAAAGCAAATGAGCCGGGTCTGGATTTTTGATCTGGACAACACGCTGCACGACGCGACGCCGCACATTTTTCCGCATATCAATCGCAGCATGACGGCCTATTTGCAGCAACATTTGCAACTGGATGAAACAGCGGCGAATGCATTGCGCATGCACTACTGGCAGCGCTATGGCGCGACCTTGAGCGGCTTGATCCGTCAC
>JANONO010000099.1:0-1891 GCA_031420875.1 Gallionellaceae bacterium
AGTGGCGTAATCGCGTTGCAACAGCGTGTTAGTCAGGGTGGCGTTTAGCAGCGGAATGAGTGTCTGCATACGAGACTGGAAGACCTCGCTCAGTGCATTTTCGGCGATGCGGTTGCTGTTCCACACCATAGCGCTCAGCACGATCACCTCGACCACGATGCCAGCGAGCGCGAATTTAAAGCGCAGTGAATGCTGTCCGAAATCTCTCATTATCGTCATTGCAAGCGCTCCCGCGTATTTTTTAGGAATGGGCGTAGCCGCGCCATGTCGCCATTGCTAATCGGCTGCATGTCGCCGAAATTAGTCGCGGCAAAAAATTTCTGCCCCGCACCATCACGGGTAAAGGCCAGCACGGCGGATTGCAAGCGCGCAGTTTCCGCTGCCGCCAAGCGCGGCGGGGTCATGGCCATGAGGTTAGGCAAGCTAGGGGTGCGGGATAAAATACGCAATTTTTGAGTGACTTCAACGGGCAATTGCTTGAGTATGCCGCTGCCCACCAGCGCCGCATCTGCACCCAGGCGGTGCAAGGTGAGCAGTGCATTGTTGTGCGAGGGAGTACGCAGCAAGTGATAATCCCTTGTCGGCAGCAAACCGTTTTGCTGGAGTAGATTTTCACCGAGGATGGCAATAATGGCCAGATCATCCGGCGCGATCACGGTGCGCCCGCGCAAATCCTGTATGCGCTGCACAGGGCTGTCGAGGCGCACCACCACGATGCCACTCAGCTCTTGCGAGAAACGGCTCACGCGCTGGTGACCATAATCTTTTTCGGCCAACAAGGCCAAATGTGGCGCGGTGAAATAGAGGTCATAGTCGCCGTGTGTGGCGCGCTGGAAATAGGTTTTGAAATTAGGCGCGGTGCTCAATATAACGCGGCGCTGGAGCTGAGTTTCGAGATAGTCTTTCAGCGGTAGAAAATTTTCAAATAGACGCTCGCTGCTCAGATAAGGCAGAACACCCATTTGCAGCGGGGGTGGCTCTGCCGCGCTGGCCGGCATGGCAAGGCCGAGCAGTAGCAACAGGCTGTATCGTCTCAAGCTTGAAATCAGAATAGACATCGCACCTTTCGAATCAGAATACTGTCAAATCAAAATGCCTGGCAGAAAGAAATGTAGCTGCGGATGTTACCCGCTTAATCAAACTCCGTCATGCTTGCTTTGGGGCATGTTTTTTTATGACTGGATTCCCGCCTGCGCGGGAATGACGCAATTGGGTCTAATGAGCAGTCTGAGATAAATTCTCTTAGGCAGAGTTTAAACCCAGCAATGTTAGAATACCGCCCATGCTTAACGACCGCGCACAAATCCTGTTAAAAACCCTGGTGGATCGCTATGTCAGCGATGGCCAGCCCGTGGGTTCACGCGCGCTGCAACAATATTCCGGCCTGGAGGTCAGCCCCGCCACCATCCGCAACGTGATGGCCGATCTGGAGGAAATGGGACTGGTCAGCAGCCCGCATACTTCTGCCGGGCGTGTGCCGACGGCGTTGGGTTATCGTTTGTTCATAGATACCTTGATGGTGGTACAGCCGCTGGATAGCAAGAGTGTGCAGCAGCTTGAGCACCAGTTACAGCCAGACAATCCTTCGCGCTTGTTGACGCAAGCATCTAATCTGTTGTCCGAACTGACTCACTTCGCTGGCGTAGTAGCCACGCCTAGACGTGAAGCGTTCACTGTGCGCCAAATTGAATTTCTGCGTTTATCAGAAAAAAGAGTGTTGCTGATTATCGTGATGCCAGATGGCGAGGTAGAAAATCGCGTGTTGCTGACGCTCAAGGATTACAGCCAATCGCAACTGACCGAGGCCGGTAATTTTCTCAGCCAGCACTATGCCGATTGTCCCTTTCAGGATATTCATCAGCGCGTGCAATCCGAGCTGCACCAGTTGCAG
>JANONO010000100.1:0-2586 GCA_031420875.1 Gallionellaceae bacterium
GGCCAAACGATCTAGTCCATCAAACAACACTAGCCGTACCTTCTGATCTCGCGCAAGTTCTTGGTCAACTTGATAAAGCAGGTTATCGTAATCTTCCGCATGTTCGGAAACCCATTTCACCATATCCGTCCATTTTCCTAATTTTCGGGGAAATGGTGCTGGGAAATTGGCATGAACAGCAATCACCGCTTGCCAAATATGGCGAGGCTCATAATCCTTAATAAGGCGCGCCAAACTGTCCTTGGTAGGCCAATCACTGGGAGACAAATTTACTCCGTAACCTTGCGAAATTTCAATTTTTTCACTAATACGCGTTTCAGGAAATACAGAAGCCAAATACTTGCGGTGCTCTTCCGTGTTAAGTGCAGCCCACCAATGACTTTTACCTGCGCCACGCATACCTTCAACAATGGTATTTTCTGGATCAAGCGCACGCGCATGACTTGGCGGCACATAGGTAAACTTTGGGGTGCGCGCAGGCGCAGAGGACGCTTGATCGTAATCAGGCAGTGCCTCAAGTAATGCTTCGCGCATTTTCGTTTTAGGGAAAAAAAAATTACTCATTTGTTTCCCTCAATATATTGAAAGCACCTGCAAAAAAATTGCCAAAACTCGCTTCAATTTCCGCGTCAGTAAATAAGCCTTGGCTTAACAGTAAAGGGGAAAACTCCTGAAAACGATTATTCCAATTGATTCGCAGTGGATAGTGAGGGGCGCTCTCGTCTTCAAGATCAAAACTTGCTTCACTTGTTTCACCTGGTTGCACTTCGTCATACAGCGCCTCAGAGAATAAACCATAAGATTTTTCCAAGAAGTCCTTTGCCCGCTTAGCTTGCTCACTCTCAAGGAAAAGAGCTTGCACGATAGCAAGCCTTCTCCGAACATCAACAGCAATTTCTGGATGCGATTGCCAGTGTGAAAAAAGCAGTTTATACCCCTGCCATGACTGCTCAGTATCAGTGGCAAACAAAAAGGCAGTTGAAGCCAAACCTACAATACTCACTGCCGCGAGATCATGTAAACCGGCACGGCTGTCGATTAATACAACATCCGGTTTTTCTAACTCTTCCAGTTTTTTTACTAGGCGATGAATCCGTTTTGTGAAAGTTTCGGCATGATTACCAACAGCAACATCGGCATAGGCACGAGATAGCTTGTCAAGATAAAACAAGTCGCCTTGCCCCATGGCAGCGGCAATCCGAATTTCCTTTTGAGTGGATTCAGATAGGGGACTCACTGAAATCATGCGGCGCAATACTTCGTCGCCTTGACCAACTGCATCCTCAATCAACCAATCCACAACCCCAAAATCTGCCAAGCGATCCTGAGGCAGTAGCAGCCCAGACAATCCTGGAGATTCAAGATCAAGGTCAATCAGCAATACTTTTTTTCCAGAATTGGCCAGCTTGTATGCCAGCATAGCGAGCGCAGTTGAGCGACCCACCCCGCCCTTAATGCCAAAAAAAACCAGCCTTGGTGGCGCACTCTCCGAACTATCTTTTGGGATAAGCCAATCCTGTCCGGTAACTTGTCGATCCAGCACACGAATTGCGGTATCCGAATTGGGTGGACTCCATTGCAGTATTTCAGTGCTATTGAATATGCTATCCGGATCAAAAAAGTCTTCACGACACAACACGCTGATTGTCGCTGTATCGCAATAGACACCCAAGGCAGACAATCCTTTCTCCAAGCTTGATATAGCTTCAGAGCAATCACTTCTAGCCACGTTTATAGCAACTCTGATTCGGCCGTGTATATCACGAATGACTAGCGGTTCTATATTGGATGAAAAGGTTTGTGCCGAAATCATCTCGGCAACCTTGGGCAAAACCTCGTTGAAAAACACCGCGCGATTATTCATTTCAACACCCCATCTAAAGATGCAGCATCTAACATTCCCATCACCTCTCTGGCTGCTGATTTCCATGCAGGCAATGAATTGGGTATCGCAGTATCAGCCCAATAACGATGCTCAGTAGACCAGTTAGAAAATTGGGTGATGTTCGGGATCATAGCTGTATATTTAGCACCACTTCGCCCATTGGCATAGATTTGTATATCACCAATCACTCCCAGAAATTTATTGATGTGCTTGCGAATTTCAGGCACGCCAGGTGGCAAATCCTCTTTTCTTTTGGGCGAACCATCTGGATCAGTAGGATAATCGAGTGCAACCAATAGAGCTTTAATGCCGCATTCAGCGGAAAAGCCGTATAGCTGCCCTGCATTTCCTGTTCGCCCATTTAATTCGAGCAAAGCTGCATCCCACCAATGACGCTTAGCGGTCAACCGAAAATCAACACGGGATGGCATAGCTCCCCCCTTAACCTCACGCTGCAATCCCCACCACAGCCGCTTGTTTAGTCAGCAACGTAATCAACCTCGCCAATTGATTTCGCATCTTGCGCCTATCCACTATCATATCTATCGCGCCGTGTTCCATCAGAAACTCGGCGCGCTGAAAACCTTCCGGCAAAGTTTCGCGCACGGTCTGTTGAATCACACGCGCCCCAGCAAAACCTATCAAGGCACCCGGTTCGGCGATCACCACATCACCCATAAAGGCAAAGCTGGCGGAGACAC
>JANONO010000101.1:0-2200 GCA_031420875.1 Gallionellaceae bacterium
CAAGATCGACGACGACTTGTATGAGGAATTGGAAACCATCCTGATCACCGCAGATGTCGGAATGGACGCAACCCGTTTCTTGCTGGCCGAGTTGCGCCGACAAGTCAAAGCGCAGCGACTCACTGAAGCAGTTCAGCTAAAGGAAGCGTTGGCGCACGACCTGATCAAACTGCTCAAGCCACTGGCACAGCCTTTGGATACTGGCTTACATAATCCCTGCGTCATTATGCTGGCCGGGGTAAACGGCGCTGGCAAAACAACCTCCATTGGCAAGCTGGCAAAGTATTTTCAAGGGCAAGGCAAGTCGGTACTGCTGGCCGCAGGTGATACCTTCCGTGCCGCTGCGCGCGAACAATTGATGGAATGGGGCGCACGCAACAATGTGACCGTCATTTCACAACAAAGCGGCGATCCGGCTGCCGTCATCTTCGATGCAGTTCAGGCGGCACAGGCACGCAAGATAGACGTGGTGCTGGCGGACACCGCCGGCAGGTTGTCTACCCAGGCGCATCTGATGGAGGAAATCAAGAAGGTTAAACGTGTGATCGCCAAAGCCTTGCCCGATGCGCCGCACGAAGTGCTGCTGGTGCTGGATGCCAATACAGGACAAAACGCACTAAGCCAGGTCAAGGCGTTCGACAGTGCGTTGGGTGTAACCGGACTGGTGCTAACCAAGCTGGATGGAACGGCCAAGGGCGGCGTGATTGTTGCCATCGCCAAAGCCCATCCGATACCGATACGATTTATTGGGGTGGGCGAAGGGCTGGATGATTTACGTCCGTTTGTGGCGGAAGATTTTGTCGCGGCATTGTTAGGTATAGGCAGTGATTAACTTTACCCAAGTGCGCAAGCGCTACCCCAGCGGCTTTCAAGCGCTGAACAATATTTCATTTGAAGTCGCCCAAGGTGAGATGGTGTTTCTCACTGGCCATTCAGGCGCGGGTAAGAGCACCTTGCTCAAACTTATCGCCGCCATCGAGCGCCCCAACTCTGGCAGCGTGGTCGTCAAAGGACAAAATGTTGCCACGCTTAAAAGCGCGGCGCTGCCTTATTTGCGCCGCAACCTGGGTCTGATTTTTCAGGATCACAAATTATTGTTTGACCGCAGTGTGTTCGATAATGTGGAATTGCCGCTGCAAATCTGTGGTTTTGAACATCGCGAAAGCGCCAAGCGTGTGCGCGCCGCATTAGATAAAGTGGGATTGCTAAATCGTGAAAAAGCCCACCCGATTGCGCTATCCGGCGGCGAACAACAGCGTTTGTGTATTGCCCGTGCCATCGTCAATCGCCCCGCCATCATACTGGCGGACGAGCCGACTGGAAATCTGGACGCAGACTATGCCAACGACATCATGGGAATCTTTAAATCCTTTCATCAAGTCGGCGTTACCTTGCTTATCGCCACCCACGATGAAAATATTTTGCATAAATTTGAAGGACGCACATTGGCGCTGAAGCAGGGAGAATTGCTGCCATGAAAAACTGGTTCATCCAGCATGTGCGCGTATTGCTATTGACCCAGCGCCGTTTGCGCGCCTCGTCGTTATCCAGCCTGCTCAACATCCTCGTCATCGGTATTGCGCTCAGTCTGCCTGCGGGTCTATATGTGCTGTTGCAAAATGTGCAAAGACTGGCGGAACACGCAATCGGCGCGCCGCAGATCAGTGTTTTTCTGAGCATGGATGCCAGCGCAGACGACATTGCCCGCATCAGTGAGAAATTAAAACAGCACGGCAAAATTAAAACCATCGAGTTTGTGCCGCGCGACCAGGCGCTGGAACAACTCAAGCAAACCACCGGCTTGGCCGATGTCATAGGCGGTATGTCGCAAAATCCACTGCCGGACGCTTATCTCATCCAACCGAAAAAAGCTGCGGCGCAAGCGCTGGAAACATTGCGCGATGAGTTGCGGCAGTGGCCAAAGATCGAGCATGTGCAACTGGATTCGGCTTGGGCACACAAGCTGGAAGCATTGCTCAAGTTCGGGCGGCTGGCCGTTGTGATTCTGGCTGCGCTGCTCAGCCTGGCACGGGTGGCGGTTACCTTCAATACCATCCGCCTGCAAATCCTCACTCAGCGCGACGAAATTGAAGTCTCGGCATTGATCGGTGCCACCCGTGCTTTCATCCGCCGTCCATTTTTATATTTTGGCCTGCTGCAAGGATTGCTGGGCGGCGCAACAGCGTGGTTGATCGTCACT
>JANONO010000102.1:0-3413 GCA_031420875.1 Gallionellaceae bacterium
CTTCTCCGACTCCTGAGAGAGAAAAACAGTAGTCTCCGTGGCTCCCTCGGTTCGTAATTTGACATTCCAGTCCAGAAACAGGGTGGTGAGATCCTGGGCAACCCGATAAGCCACCTCCGGGTATTTATCTTCGAAGGACAGGGTGAAGGCGATCGTCGCTTGGCCACGCTGATTGCTATACATTTCTTCGGAACTGATCAGTTCAACACCAATTTGTTTACGCATTGCTTCAAGTAATTCAGAGCTAGTCAGAGAACGCGATTTCTCCTTGAAAAGCTCGTATTTATTGGCAATTTTTAACAAGCTATCACGAGTCATCACCCGCTGCTTGATGATGCTGATTCGCTCATCAATATGAGTTTTGATGGCTGATGGCACGATGTTGTCAGGAACTTGCTGCGACTCCACCACAACGGTTCCAGTGGCACGGTAAGTCGGTGGAATAGCAACAGCAACAACCACTGAAATCAGTATGACCGCAACAAAAATACCGATCAGGTAAGGAGCGCGGCGGCGTACGATGGACAGATAATCAAGAAAGGTTAGTTCGTATTCGGTAGCCATATATTCTTTGTTAATGTTAAATTCAAAAATCGGCTTGGCTAAATACTAGGGAATAACCCAGCATATCCGAGTTGACCGCGCCAACTTCGCCTCGCTCGCTGATTCTGTGCTGATAATATGCCCGCATTGAGCAATAAGAATTGAGATCAAGTTGCAGCCAGACACCCGATGTGCGGTTGGTGGTTTCTGCAGCGTAATGGCTCCGGCTCCAACTTGAATCAATGCCGATGTTGCTGAACTCACCCAAGGCATAGCTCCAGCCACCCCTTATTTGATCCACTACGACAAAGTCCCCCAGGCCGCTTGCTGACACTTGTCTATCCGCATTCAGAACCAAACTAGAGCGCTGGCCCGTATATTTTACTTCCGCCACCGCTTGCTTTGCCAACCTTGTGCCACTGGTCTTGGATTTTCCTACCTGCAAGGAAGCATCTAGGTAGTCCGCAATTTCCCAGTTCCAGCCCACTAAAGCACTGGCAAAACGGGTAAGGGTATTGCTCCCCGTCGGCTTGGTATCCTTATATGACATCTTAATAAAAGGTGAGCCGCGTTTGCCCAAGGCATAATTGAAATTCATGCTGCCGGATCGCGTAACATAATCAATGTAGGTTCCGCCTTGATAGGTGACATCATTGTATGCGCCATTCAATGCCAAAGTGCTGCGTTCAGTCAGCGCATTACTCCAGTTGCCCGATAGGGTGCGGGAAGAGCGGGTGCCATCCGTATAACCCAGGTCAGTGTTATTAATCTCGGCGATGCGCGTTGCCACCTCATCATAGTTGGCGGTCAAGCCAAATTCGCCAGTACCGCTCTTTCGTCTCCAATCAAGAAATGAGCTGGGATCATTGCGATCCTGACTCAGCATTTTATTTGAGGCGCGCGCTATCTGGGCAGATAGCCCGGCACTGAGTTCATTCACGTCGCCAATTTTTTTAAGCGTGTAGCTGGGTACCAGTATAGTTCGCCATATACCCGTTGGGTATGTTGAACTCAAGGTAGGATTGGTATCAACCTCTGTTGTAATTCTGGCTGTCCCGGATTGTTGCCAGGAACTGGCCAATGTTTGGGCGGGGAAGAATATCAGAATGGCCAGCGCGAGAAACCACCTTGCAAAACGAATGTTCAACTGCAACTCACCTTCTAGATGAGGTTTTTGGTAGGAGCCCGATTCATCGGGCGATAGCAAACTCCCGAATCGGCCGATGAATCGGGCTCCTACCACTGCGGTTTTTAGGTTAATCCCAGATAATCCATTAGGCCGTTCGTGGTGAGCCCGTCGAACCACAAGCCCTGTAAGAACAAGTCCTTCGACAAGCTCAGGACGAACGGATACTATGAAATCACACTGAATTGTGCCTAATGGATTATCTGGGTTAATGCCTAATGGATTATCTGGGTTAATGATAGAGACGCCGGGAGACTGCGTGTGTGGTTTAATAAAAATACGCCGCAACGCCATCATGGAACTACGATGGTATCGCCCGCCTTCAATTGGATATTGGTTGACATATTCCTGCCGGAAATGATGTCCTTATAGCGTACGGAAAAAATTTCCTGGCTATCCCCTTTTGTGCGGATTACCTTGATACCGCCTTCATCAGCAAATTTGTCGAACCCCCCCGCAATACTTATAGCTTGCAGCACAGTGGTGGGGCCGCTAATGATCAAAGGCCCAGGCTTCAGTATTTTACCCATGACGTAAGCGCGATTTCCTTCTATCCCGGCAATTACCACCGTAACAACAGGATCCGGTAGGTATTTTTTCAGTTTTTCGGTAATCCGCTGTTCAGCCTCTGGTGTGCTTAAATCCACCACCTCAACCCGGCCAACCAAAGGGAGCGTGATACTGCCATCGGGCAGAACCACTACCTGTTTTTGTAATGCGTCTTCGCGCCAGACAGAAATTATCACCGAATCTCCTTGGCGCAGCCGATAGATGTCGAGGTTATCCTCGGCATACGAAAGCTGCGGCCCGATGCAACCCAACAACATTAAAATCAAAAAGATTTTCTTAGCCATTTATAATATTCCTTGCTGATTCATATTTTTTCTTGCGCCCATAAATTACCAACTTGTCGCTGCTTCAGATCACTCAGCACTACTGGTTGGCGTTAGTTGACCCACCAACCAATGCCTATCCTCGCTGGGTACTGCTTGCAACAAAGTCGTCAGGAATGCCTGCTGCATTTGATAGGATTCCTGTTCGTCTCTGGATATGGTGGAGACACGGAACAAAAGGCCATCAGGCACTTTGCCAGACAAGGCGTAGCCAAGAGTTGCCGCCTTTTGCTCGAACCAGCCACGCGTAAGAGAATCACCCATTCTAACCCAATAGGTTATCGGCTCATTGCGCGCACCCTGCTTTGCGACCAGACGCATTACCGGTATCCGCCCAATGGTCGTATCAACAAAATCCTTGGTCAACTCACCAATATCAAAACCACCTGTCAGATAACAGACCTCAGGCCGATGAATTTGCAAATCTACTCTTTGATCACTGCCATAAGCAATCGAAAGCATGACGCGCCCACCTTGATTATTGACATAGGTGCGGGAAAGCGTCTGGTTATAAAGATTGTTGATTGTTTCCGTTATGTCGGGATTAACCAAGAGGGAGATATTGGATATATCTATCTTCCAGTCGCCAAATTCAGCCGGAATCAGCGTTTCCAGATCAATTTTATTCTGCTGATCTGCGGGTTCAACAGAGGGTGTCATCACCATCGTCAGGGCAGCAGACAATGCCATGAGCAGACCCAGTACAAGACTAACGATAAATGGTCTGCTCATATCACAGGCCCGGATGATTTTTTTGAGCGTACCCTGACAATCAGCCGCAGCAATTTATC
>JANONO010000103.1:0-1594 GCA_031420875.1 Gallionellaceae bacterium
CTGGTAGGTCGCATCGGTTGCAATGACTTCACGCGAGCCGATCCCTTCTGCATGAGCGAGCCAGTCGGGCAAAGTGTTCCGTGCCAGCTCAACGAGCTGCACGACGGTCGGGCGCAGAACATTTCTACTTTTAGTTATTTCATTTTACTGGCGCACTGCACAAACAGTTATGTGCCGGACACCGTTACCTAACAGGTGATGCTGCTTGGCAGCACAACGCCTTGTTTTCCTCTGTAGTTCTCTGTACCACTGTGGTTCAACTGCTTTTTCAAGGCTAATTTTACAACGGCAGCACCGACATCTGCATCGGCCAACCATAAGTGCCGGGACGAGTGTGATCCGCCAACATAAAGCGGAAGCCCATGGTGACTGTGGTTTCCGTGGTGTGCGTAGCGGATAATGTCTGAGTGACTACCCCGCCTTTGCCATCTAGCTGCATCTCATCGCCCAATCCCCTAACAATTGTTTGATGTACGAAATCGCCCAAATTTTCAAATACCAACATATAGCCACCGGGACTGTTGTGATTAATTTTTGCTGTTAATGCAGCAGGGGCTTCTACATAGCCACGATTAATGTCTTCTGCGGTAATAGTCAGATCAGTCAGATAATCCAGAACTTTCAGGCTCACCTGCCGGGTCACCGCAATTTCCTTTGATGACTCGATTGGGCTATATCCATTGGCCTCAGTATTGGATGACATCGAGAATGATCCCAAGGCAAGCGCAGTTGCCAGCGCCGCAGACACCATCCGGTGCTGAAGTTGCAGCATGTTGGCAATCTGATGGGGGCGAACGATGCCTTCTGCAACCATATCTTCGCCCAATTTTTTTCCGGTCAGCTTTTGGCGCAGCAAGCTTGCTACCATTTGCGTCCGTGTGATCAGTCCGGCGGCAATCATCATCTCACCCAGTCGCAGCGGCCCGACCACTGTTTCCTTGACCGCTTGGCGGCGCTGAAATTCCAGCGCAACATTCAGTTCACCCGGATCAAGCCCCATTTTTAACAGGATGTGCCCAATCTTTCCGCCACTGCGGCACTGTTCAGCAATGGCGACTTCCAGCTTATCGAGCGTTATCCGCCCGGCCTGAAGCAGCATCTCTCCCAAGCGGTAACGAATACCCGCTGCTAAATTGAGCTCATCGTTCAAACGACGCACATTAGGCGGTAATACTTCTCCTGCTGTTTGGTCGTTCTTTCTTCTTTGGTATTTTTGGCGCATTTATCCCCCTGTGACTGCTCTCACTTTAGGGGTTGTCGGTACAACATTTGAAATCTTTAGGTGCAATTTGTCATAAGTTAACCTTTAAAACTCCTCATCCTGCAAAGATATAAATCCAATTTGTTGATTTTAAACCAGATAGTGAATTAAGCCGTCATTCCGGCGCAAACCGGAATCCAGCAATAAAAAACATGCCGCGAAGAGGACAAAACCAAGGTTTTGTCCCACTTACGTGGGAATTTGTTAATCAACTGGATTCCCGTCTGCACGGGAATGACGCAATTGGGTCTAACGGACAATTTGGGTTGAATGGGCCTCTGCTCTCGAAGAAGCGACAAAATATGCTTTTTTGATCTGCGCTTAATCTGGTAT
>JANONO010000104.1:0-10025 GCA_031420875.1 Gallionellaceae bacterium
TGTGCCGGGCAGCGGCAACCGCTGCCATCATGCGATCCGAGCCTATGGCGATGATGCGATCAACATCATTCACAGCAATTTCCGGCTTACCCAATTCGCCACTGGCATAGGCTTTAATCGCCTGTACGATGTTGCCGGTAAAGCTGCGATCCTGGGCGCGGCGCGGCGTGAATCCCGGTGCTTCGTCGCAACACCAAATCACCGTATCAGCCGCAGCTTCAATATCTTCTATTTTGTAGCGGTCGATCAGTTTTTTATATCCGGCGAAATAAAGCACCTTGGAACCGGCGTTGCGGAAAGCCTTGCCTATAGAGAACAAAACAGCGTTACCCAATCCGCCGCCAACCAGCATCACCACCTCGCCCGCTGCAATTTCAGTCGGCTCACCCGTCGGCCCCATCAGCACCACCGGTTCGCCGGGTCTGAGCTTTTGGCACAATTGCGACGAGCCACCCATTTCCAGCACGATGGTAGAAAGCAAGCCTTGCTCGGCATCCACCCAAGCGCCGGTCAGCGCCAGCCCTTCCATAGTGAGGCGGGTGTTTTCCACTTGCACCGCCAGTGATTCATAATTTTGCAGCCGATAAAATTGACCGGGCTTGAAGTTGCGCGCAGCCGCAGGTGCTTTGACAATCACTTCAACAATGTTGGGCGTGAGGCGCACCACCTTGTGTACCGTGGCGCGCAAATCTGCATTCATACGCGCTATAAATTCGCGGTCATCCATTTTTGTCGCTGCGGCAATCCGTTCCAGCATCTGACTCACCACCGGATAACCCTGCTTGGCACTGCCCATAGCCTTGACCACGTTGCCAAAAAAGGACGGATGCAAATCGCCAAAAAAACTGACGTAACGACCATCATCATGCTTGGACAAAAGTACGCGCACCTCATTGGGCTTGGCCGCAGCGCGTTCCGGCTTAACCGGATGTCCCTGTTCATCGCACGCCTGAAAATAGCGGCCATCGAGTGTGTATTCATCAGGAAATTCGCGCGCCAATACTGTGTTCGGCTGCGTACCTGCGGCCACCAAAATAGTGTATGCGGGCAAACGGACTTCGCCTGTTTCCTGCCATTTACCGTCAGCATCCAGCACCTGGTTCATCAATACCATGGCGCAGGCATTGCCATTGCCAGAGCCATCATCATTCGCATCCACCTCCACGCGCAGTGGGGATAGCCCCTCAGCAAAATGTATGCCTTCTTCCAATGCCTTTTCCACTTCTTCATGGTTGAGGGTGTAGGACGGGCTATCAACCAGCCGCTTGCGATAAGCCAGCGTCACGCCGCCCCAAGATTTAATCAACTTGAGAATATTGGGCTGGCGATTTTCGCTCGCCGACTGTGTGCGCTCTGCGCGTATAGCGCGCGCGTGGCTCAAAAATTCGTCGGCCACAATCGTTTCCGTCGCTGACCACATGCGGCGCAGCACAGCCTCGCCCTTGTCCGCGCTCAGCATCTCATAGCGGCTCAGAAATTTTTCGACTTGCACCGGATAGTAAGCCAACGATTCGGTGGCGGTATCTACCGCAGTCAAACCACCGCCGATCACCACCACCGGCAAACGCACTTGCATATTGGCGATGGAATCGGGTTTAGCAGCACCCGTCAATTGCAAAGCCATCAAAAAATCTGATGCAGTGCGTACACCACAGGCCATACCATTGGGTATATCGAGCAGCGTCGGTCGTCCTGCGCCCGCAGCCAGGGCAATGTGATCGAAACCCATGCCTAACGCGCTTTCAGTGGTGACCGTACCGCCGAAACGTACCCCGCCGAACAAGGCGAATTGAGAGCGCCGCTCCAGCAACAAGCGAATGATCTTCAGGAAATTTTTATCCCAGCGCACTGTAATGCCATATTCGGCCACCCCGCCGAAACCGGCCATGACTCTGTCATCCAGCGGTTCACTCAAGGCGCTGGCATCGTATATCGGAGCAAACGGCACACGCTCACCCGCCTGATTTACACCAGACAATTCACCGGGCAAGGGTTCTATCTTGAGTCCATCTATACCCGCCACCACATGGCCATCGTTCATCAAGTGGTGAGCCAGCGTATAACCCGCAGGCCCCATGCCCACCACCAGCACACGCTTGCCGGTTGCGGCGCGTGGGTAAGGGCGACGAATATTGAGCGGATTCCAGCGTGTGAGCAGGCTGTAAATTTCAAAGCCCCAAGGCAGTGCCAGCACATCTTTCAAGGTGCGCGTTTCGGCTTGGGGAATATTCACCGGCTCCTGCTTTTGAAAAATACAGGACTTCATGCAGTCATTGCAAATACGGTGGCCCGTTCCGGCGACCATGGGATTGTCCACGACAATAATCGCCAGCGCACCCAGCGCAAAACCGCTGGCCTTGACCTTGTGAAACTCAGAAATTTTTTCTTCCAGCGGGCAACCAGCCAGAGCAACGCCGAATGTGCTTTTCTTGAACGGAGGCGGCATCGTGCTGTTCACCTCTTTTTTCTCGCGCAGACCATGCGAACAAGAGTCTCTACCCTGCTCGTGACACCAAATGCAATAGTTTGCTTCGCCCAAGGCACCGGCCAAATCCGTGCCTTGGTCGGTCAACGCAAAACCTTCGCGCGCGCGCAAATGGCTATCAGCGAGACGATGAGCGGTATAGGAAATATTTTCCACCGGAATGATAGGCACGAGCTTTTGAAAATCTAGCTTGGCCGGCGTTTTAAACAACACGCCCTGACCATGTTGCTTTTTTCCGGCGGGGGTTAACACAGCCCAAGCCGCGTAACGCATGGCGGTGTCGAGCTTGGCCGCGTTTTCTTCCTCAGCATCCAGCCAAGCATTGACATGACGGGCAAAACCTAATTCGCTAAACTCAGCCGCACCATCGCCGCACTGCGCCAAAAAAGCAGCGGCAAGAACAGCCCCCTCAAAATTTTCAGCCTCGGCCAATTTATATTTTTGCAAAGCCTTGCGCTGCACAAAAATGCGCTTGCAGCTGAACAACGGCGCGAGTTCGTTATGCCGTTCGGCTAGGGCGCGTACCTCTGCCTGAATGCCGAATAATTTACCGAGAAATTCTTCCAGATGCGGAGCAAGATCAATGATGAGCTGCGATTCCTGCAATAGGGGGAGGGTGTGAGGAGCAAGCCGCGCTTGGGCTAATTTTTCTGCGAGATGCGACTCCCCTTTGTCCAGATACTCAAGAAAAAAAACATCAAGCGCGCGCAAGCCATCTGCGGCATAAAGATTTTCCAAACTCAGTCCGTAGCCGAGCGTCAATATTGGCTTCGCAATTGCTCCGCCACCTTGGCCGCCGGAGTGTGATCTTAAGCTATTCATGCAGTACCAACTCCCATTTTTTGAGGGCGCGATTATACCGAGCTTTTAGCGCTTGCGCGCTTTCAATTAACGGACGCGATGTAGTTATGGCCAGCTCTTAACCTTGCATCCCGCACCTCCGCTATAATGCTGCCCAAATTATTCCCCTCATCCTTTATGTCCGCCATCCGGCTATTGCCCGATCTACTTATTAACCAAATCGCTGCGGGTGAGGTCATCGAGCGCCCGGCGGCTGCGCTCAAGGAGCTGATGGAAAACAGCCTGGATGCAGGCGCGACTGAGATAGTCGTGCAGCTTGAAGGTGGTGGAGTGAAGTTGTTACGAGTGCGAGACGACGGTTGTGGCATAGCACCTGAGGAATTGCCGAGTGCTTTGATGCGCCACGCGACCAGCAAGATTTTTTCATTGGATGATTTGCGCTGCGTTGCCAGTATGGGTTTCCGGGGCGAAGCGCTGGCCAGCATGGCGGCAGTGGCACAAGTAAAACTGAGCAGTCGTCATGCCGGTGCTGCTCATGCTTGGCAGATTCAAACAAGCGATGGGATCATGCACGATGCGACGCCGACGACGCACACGCAAGGAACCAGCGTAGAGTTGCGCGAGCTGTATTTCAACATTCCTGCACGGCGGAAATTCCTTAAATCCGAGGCAACAGAGTTTGCTTATTGCGAAGAAACATTCAAGCGTATCGCGCTGTCACGACCGGAAGCCGCTTTCAGCTTGCAGCACAACAATCGCGTGGTGTGGCAGCTCAGAGGGCCGAAGACAGAGGACAGAGGGCAGCAATCTACTTCAGATGGGTTGACAGAAAGAATAGCCGAGTTGATTGGGAACGATTTCGCACACAGTGCGGTGCTCGTAGAGCATCAGGCAGCCGGGCTGCATTTATACGGCATGGCCTCGTTACCCGCGTACTCAAAAGCCACGCGCGAGGCACAATATTTTTTTGTGAATGGACGTTTTATCCGTGACAAAGTCGTGGCACATGCCATCCGCCAAGCTTATCAAGATATTCTGCACCACCAACGCCATCCGGCCTTCGTGCTATTTATTGAGTTGCCGCCGGAACAAGTGGATGTGAATGTGCATCCGTCTAAAAGCGAGGTGCGCTTCCGCGAGAGTCAGGGTATTCATCAATTTGTTTTCCGCGCTCTGCATCAGGCATTGAGCAAACCAGCCAGCACAGCGGAAAGTGCGCCCAGCATGGCGCATCAATCTTTTCCCGTTCAATCTTTTTCCGGGCAATCTTTCCAGCAACAATTTGTCCCGACGCAGCAATCAATGCGCTTGCACACCGCCGAGCAACCGCTGGCATTTTACGACGCGCTGTTTGGTGCGCGCGATGCTGCCGTCCCTCTCCCCCAAAAGGAAGAGGGGAATATTTTTGAGGAGGGCGAAAGTGGTATTCCGCCGCTCGGTTTTGCCTTGGCGCAGCTTGCCGGAATTTATATTTTGGCACAGAACCAAAATGGTCTGGTCGTGGTAGATACTCATGCCGCACACGAGCGCATCGTGTATGAAAAACTCAAGACCTCACTCGATCACCAACAAATAGCGACGCAACCGCTGCTCATTCCGGTGAGCTTTGCCGCTGAGGCACTGGATATTGCCACGGCGGAAGAAGAGCGCACTGCCATCATGCAACTGGGATTTGACATCATGCCACTCTCCCCCACCACACTTGCGGTGCGCGCCATGCCTGCCATGCTCAAGCAGGCGCATGCTGAAGCCGCCGCACGCGATGTGTTGCAAGAATTACGCGAGTATGGTGCCACGCGCACACTGACCGAGCGACGCAACGAATTGTTATCTACGCTGGCCTGCCACTCCGCTGTACGCGCCAATCAAAATCTGACCATCACCGAAATGAACAGCATCCTACGCGAAATGGAACGCACCGAACGCTCCGGTCAGTGCAATCACGGTCGCCCGACTTGGTTTCAAATGACCATCAAGGAGCTGGATGCCTTATTCATGCGTGGAAAATAAAACCATGCACCACAAAGACGCAGAGACGCAGAGAAACCCATGCCCACCTAGGCACACTGCTATAGGTAGTCTTGTATCACTTATCCTTAATTCCCTCACCAATACAAGCAATTTTTTTCGCTTCTCTCTGCGTCTCTGTACCTCTGTGGTGGACTCTTGATGTCGTTGCCGCCCGCCATTTTTCTAATGGGCCCCACCGCCAGTGGCAAGACGCAAGTCGCAGTGGAACTGGCGCAGCAGTTGCCAATAGAAATTATCAGCGTAGATTCGGCGTTGGTTTATCGCGGCATGGATATAGGCACAGCCAAGCCGGAAGCTGAAGTCCTTGCCCGTGCGCCGCACCACCTCATCAACATCCTAGACCCAACTGACAGCTATTCCGCCGCCGCCTTTCGCCATGACGCGACGCGCTTGATTGATGACATTACAAAACGTGGCAACATTCCGTTGTTGGTAGGCGGCACGATGTTGTATTTTCATGCGCTGCGATTTGGCATCAGTGCGCTGCCGCAAGGCGAACCTGCCGTGCGTCGCGATCTGGATGAAAAAGCCACACGATTGGGATGGCCCGCACTCCATGCAGAACTGGCACTGATAGACCCAATCACTGCCGCACGGCTCAAGCCCAACGACTCACAACGCATTCAGCGTGCGCTGGAAATATACTTGCTGACAGACACTCCCATGTCCTCGTTGATCGGACAACCGAACAAACAACCCCTGCCCTGCCGCATCATACCCATTGCACTTGTTCCAGCAGAGCGCAGCGTTCTGCATAAGCGTATTGCTCAGCGCTTTGCCACCATGCTTAAGCTCGGTCTGCTGGATGAACTGCGCCAACTCCAGAAAAATTTCTCCCTGCATCGTGACCTGCCTGCTATGCGCTGCGTTGGCTATCGTCAATCTTGGCAATTTCTCGCTGGCGAAATCAATGAAGCTCAATTGCTGGAGCAAGGTATCGCTGCCACCCGTCAATTGGCCAAGCGGCAACTCACTTGGCTGCGCGGCATGTCTGACAATATTGAGTTTGATTGCTTAAGCCATGATCTGACGCATAAAATTCTGGCTGCAGTGAGAGCTGCTACAGATGCAGAACATCATTCTGCGGCATAATGCGTGCTTCGCTTACTCACTGCATGGGCGTTAAATATGGGAGCTAGTGCAACATGAAAATTACGGTAATAGGTTCCGGCTATGTCGGCTTGGTGTCTGGCGCTTGCTTGGCCGAGGTGGGCAACAATGTGCTGTGTTTGGATGTAAATACATCTAGAATTACCATTCTGCAAAATGGCGGTATGCCTATCTACGAACCCGGCCTGGAAGAAATTATCCAGCGCAATGTAGCGGCAAAGCGTCTGCGTTTCACGACAGATGTCGAAGAGAGCGTGGCGCATGGCGTGTTACAAGTTATTGCCGTAGGTACACCGTCGGATCATGACGGATCGGCAGATTTGCAATATGTCATTGCAGCGGCAAGCGCCATTGGTGCTGCCATGACTGAATACACTGTCATTGTGAATAAATCTACTGTGCCCGTTGGCACTGCCCACAAGGTTAGGCAGGCCGTGCAAATTGAGCTTAATCGGCGCGGAGTGACCATCGAATTTAGCGTCGTATCTAATCCCGAATTTTTGAAGGATGGCGCGGCAGTCGAAGATTTTATGCGCTCGGATCGCATCATAATAGGCGCAGAGGACGAACGCGCCATACGCATCATGCGTGAAGTTTATGCACCTTTCCAACTCAACATCGAGCACCTGATAGTAATGGACGTTCAGTCAGCGGAGCTAACCAAATACGCTGCTAACGCCATGCTCGCGACACGCATTTCTTTTATGAATGAGTTGGCCAATCTTGCAGAAAAAGTGGGGGCGGACATTGAGTATGTACGCAAAGGGATTGGATCTGATCATCGTATCGGCCACCATTTTCTCTATGCGGGATGCGGATATGGCGGCTCTTATTTTCCTAAGGATATTCGCACCTTGCAACGTACCGGTGAAGAATTTGGTATGCCCATGAAAATTTTGCACGCCGTAGAAGAAGTGAATCAGGCTCAAAAAAATGTGCTGCTGCAAAAAATTATTGCGCGCTTCGGCGAGGATCTCAAGGGTAAATGTTTCGCGTTGTGGGGCTTGGCCTTCAAGCCCGGCACTGACGACATGCGCGATGCACCCAGCCGTGTGCTGATGCAAGGATTGTGGAAAAGAGGGGCTAGCATTAGCGCACATGACCCAGTGGCGATGCGAGAAACGCTGCGTATCTTTGGCGACCGCCATGACTTGCGCTACTCGGATACACCGCTGGATGCGCTGCACGGGGCAGATGCGCTGATTATTGTAACCGAGTGGAAAGCCTTCAAAAGCCCAGACTTTGAGGCCGTGAAAACGCGCCTCAAACAAGCTATCATATTCGATGGACGCAATTTATTTGAACCTGCCAGCGTAACCGCCCAAGGCATTGAATATCATGGCATTGGACGATAGCACCTTTTACGATACCCATCTCTAAATCAGGCACGATTTTTGACGGGGATCGCCCGCCAACCGTGCCAGTGCCTTGACAAACTTTACTATTGGGTGAGAATAACCTCCCCCAAACACTAGCCAATACGGTTCAGACGTAATTTCTTTACTTTAGAAAATAAGGCGGTAAAGACAGAACTCGTAGTACGGCTAGGTGTCTAAGATGAAACCAATACAGCAATAATCTCTAAATGCAAATTGGCGTAAGGGGGCTTGAAAGTTTCCGAACTATTACATCCAAGGGGTCAACTACCTGTGAACTAGGAGGATAATATGAGACGCAAACTATATTTCATGCTACCAGATGTCAAAACCGCGCATCAGATGATGGATCAATTGCTGCTTGCGCGCATAGAAGAACAACACGTTCACTTTCTTGCTAGACCCAGCATATCGCTTGAAAATTTGCCAGAGGCCAGTGTTTTCGAAAAAACGGATAGCCTGCATGGCATTGGTGTCGGAGCAATGATAGGCGGAGTCAGCGGTGTGCTTGGCGGCGCACTCGTCGTAGCCTTCCCCTCTATTGTATCCATCCCATCTGACTCAGGGTCACCGGTGCAAATGCTGGCCATCGTTGCCATTGCCCTAATAGGTGCAGCTTTCGGTGCGTGGTGGACTGGCATGATTGCCAGTGCGATTCCAAACTCAAGCTTGAAGCATTACGAAGATAGGATAGCGCATGGCGAAATATTGATGATCGTTAATGTTCCGTATCAGAAAATTCGCGATGTCCGCGCATTAGTTCAGCAAAAATGTGGCGACTCTTGCGACCTGGTCAGGGTCTCTCCAGTTGATCATGTGATGTTCCCATAATTTATTAGGGCAAAACGATCAACCCGCTTATTACTTTTTCATCTGCTTTACCGACCCCCTTTGGGGGTCGTTTTTTTGGGGCTGGGCATGTAGGTTGTTGATGCACGCTCAATGCTGCTTTCGTCTCGACCTGCTCGATCGCCAATAAATCCATACGCCGCTTAACCCTAATATAAGCAATGCAATCGCCGCGATATCCACCACCCAAGTCCCATAGCGTCCGAATAAGCGGCCACTATGGGCATCCAGCAATATCCGTTGTAGCGACAAACCGGGTGCAAGCGTGGCCGTCATTTGGCGCTTGACGCCATCCGGCAAGGGTTGTGGGGAAGCCCAGATCAAGTTGGTGGCCTTGGCTGTGCGCCAAATCAACCCGTCGGTGCTGGCCAATATTGCAGAAGGTGTCCGTAACACTACACTGCTGTCCATTTTCCCCAAGCCCAATATGGGATAGGCTGGCAGCGATTGTTTCTCCAGCTTATCCAATAGTTGCCCATCGGCCTGATATAAATACAAGATTGAAGAAGTGGCAATGTAATTCACCCCTCCCGCCTCGACTGCCCCTATAGGTTTTTCCGCACTGCCAGCCAATAGCTTGTCACCCAACGCCCATTTTTCACCTTCCCAAGAAAAATAGCGCTCTCCCAACAAGTACCCCAACTTGGGCTCGGCTGGAGGGATCCCATACCAGCGCATCAACCATGCAGTGCTGATTTCACGCTTGCCCAATTTAAGTGCTTCCTCGTGGTTTAAAACGATTCCGGTGAACACTAGGAATACCAAAAACAGGGTGGCGGCCACGCCAACATGCCCATGCCAGCGTCGAATAATGTGCGTGAAATGATTTTTGTGGCTCATTTGATGCGGCTCAGTTGGTCAAGAAACAACGCTACACGCGCCATGCGCTGCATGGCATTAACCGACAGTGTGGCGCCAGAAATGCCGTCTATGGTTCGATCTAAATGGTTGTCACTATTCAGCACCGCACCTTTAAATTGCTTCAAAAAAGCCGGGTAACGCACCTCCATACCCCGGCTTTCACGATAGGCCAGTATTTTCGCCTGCTCGATACGACCCTCCTGCACCACAAATCCTGCGGTAATCAATTCCTCCTTACCCATCTCCTCCAATATCCAGAGCGTACGTACATCGTCACTCCAGTAACGCTGGCGCAACTGGCGCGGGGCATGACCCAAAATTCCGGCCACAGCTGTCTGAACATCCTTGGTCAGCCAAATTAATTTAGCGGGCGGACTGACTATAAATATTTCAGCAATAAAATCCTCAGTTGACTGATAAACCTGCTCCATAGCATGCGCCGACCAAGTCAGTGAACATGCTACAAACAGCACAATAAATTTCAGTATTAAGTTGGATAAATTCATGCTTCG
>JANONO010000105.1:0-4115 GCA_031420875.1 Gallionellaceae bacterium
CACACGGTGACGCCCGGATGCACCCGTGTTAGCCAAATCATCAGCCGCATTAAAGGTCTGGTTGGCCAAAGTCTGAATGGCCACTGCCCAGGTGCTGCGGCAAGCTGTTGCGACATTGAGCGCGCCGGAGTTGTCGCTGCTGTCCAGCAATTCCACTTTGACCGGCCCGACAAAAGTGGTCAGCAGTGCGGTCTTGGCTAGATTCAATGCGGCAATATCAAAGGTAAAGGCAGAACCTGAAATTTTAGTGCGCAAATTACCGGTAATGGCGGTCGCAGGCGCAGTCGTGATGTCATAGGAATCAAAACCGCCGGGAGTTGTCAACTTTTTCTCAGCCACGGCAAAATCGTAATAGGTGTTGGCTGTGCTGGGTACAGCGATACCCGTTGCCTGAGTGGTAGTCGCGCTTCGTGTGCCTATCCCTGTAATAATCCAAGTTGCGCCGCCAGCAAAACTAGCTTCCACCTCAAAAGTTGCTGGCGTAGCACCCACATCGTAATCCGCTGCAACAAAAGTGAACGTGGCACTGTAAGTGGTGTACGCAATCGTGCCGCCGGCCGGATTGGTCAGCGTCCAGTAGCGATTGACGCTTTTGGTCGCGTCCAGCCCGGATGTGGCGATATTGGCATGATCCCCTGCTGCCTGAGTGACCGTGCCCACCATCACCCCTCCGGTCGTCACGGAAGCGAACGCCTGAGTGATAGGGCGATATGTCGTGGCACCACCCACCGGATAAGTGCAACTGGGCGCGCCAGTGGGAAAGGTCAGTTGCAAATTGCCGACTATCCAGCCGCTGGTGCGCTGTATCGTAGTGGTACAGTTGCCGGTGGTGAGCAGCGTAAATGCGCCCGCGCTGACCACGCCACTTGCCAGCGTGAGTGTGCCGGCCACAGTGGTGTTGGCGATCAAGCTCACCCCGTTGGCGTTGCTGATCTTGAGCCCGCCACCCGTTGCGCTGCCATAAGCAATCACCGACACCGTCTGTGCAGATGCGCCGATGTATTCCACCGTGAGGTTGGTCATGGTCTTGTTGCTAATGTTGTACTGCGTGCTGAACCCACCGCCCCCCGCTGCGGTCGAGGTGACCTGCACCGTTCCTGTTCCAGTCAATGTGCCCGTACCGCCGACGATGACCGCCGCCGCCGGAGATAAAATGGCACTGGCGTTTACCGTCAATGTGCCGTTGGTATTAAAACTGGTGGTGGCGGAAACTGCTGCCGCGGTATTGGCGATGACCAAATTATTGAATGTGGTTACCGTGCTACCTGCCAGAGTCTGCGCGACCGTGCCGTTGAATGTCACGGTACTGGTGTCCGCAGTAAATGTGCCGTTGTTGCTCCAGTTGCCACCTACGCTATGTGAAAATGCGCCCGCAGTAAAAGAATTCGTCCCCCCGATGGTGAAATTCGCCCCCACTGTCAGTGCCTGTGCGGCAGTAGCAGTAGCCGTCCCTGCCATCGTAAAATCACAGGCAACGGTCATGGCTGTACCGGGCATGGTCTTGGCAGCGCTGCTGCTCAAAGTTAGATTGCCATACAGTTCATTGCTAACCGTTTGTGCAGCTCCACCATAGTTCACGGTGCTACAGCCAACTTTGGATACGGTGCTGCTGAATGTCCTAGTGGGAAAATTGGTTACCATGGCCGAAGTGCCGGTGAGCAGAAAGGTAGCGCCATTGGCCACGCTGAATGTTTTGCCCGCAACCGATCCGCCATCTATGGCAAAGCCACCGTTGTTGAGTATGCCGCTTTGCACCCTGAGATTGCCCTGCAGGTTAATGGTGTTCAGTGCTATTCCCAGCGTGACCGTTGTTGGCAACGCAGGTAATGGTTGGTCTGTTACGGACACTAGAATTGAACCAAATTTCACGTCAACTGTAGCAGGCAGGGTTTGCGAAGTAGTCCCGGTAAAATTCCAGATGGTTGCGGGTAATGATGTCACAGCACCTGTTGTGCCAGTAATGGGTATAGCATTCCCAGAAAAATTCACTTGGACAACGGGGGTAACTGCACCAACAAGGGTGAGTGTGCGGTTTGCGTAATTGAATTGGGACAGATTCCAGGTTCCTGCACCGCCCCACAAGCTATTTTTATTCAAAAATAAAGTGACTGCCCTACCCGCTCCAAAATCAAGTGTGCCATTAACGGTAAAGTCTTCGCCGCCACCCTTGCCGTAAGCAAGTATCCATGCGCTGACTCCATCCCCGCGCAATGTCCCTCCTGTATTGACAATGACTTCATCTGCGAAGGCATTCGCGGTTACTGTGACGGTGTGCCCGATTAATATGGTCACCTTGTCTCCGGTAACAGGTGCCACCCCGCCTACCCATGTCGTTCCTGCATTCCAGTTTCCGCTTTGAGCGCTGCTGAAAGTCGCGGCAATACTGTTGCCGGAACTCAGCATGCCAACTAACAATCCGGCCAAAATCAGAGCTAGCCTAAAGTTCGGCAGGCAACGCGAACACCATGCAAAAAATTTATTCATGTCATAACCTTCAAGGGTTATTGGGTATCTATAAAGACTATCGTCTGAGGGTCGCCTGTATCTGCCGCTGCACATAATCCGCTTGCCCTGCCGTGCCGCGTGAGGCGGTTGAAGTGATTTGAAAAACCCTTAGCGTGCCGCCGGGTGCGCTGGATTCCGTATGCGAGCTCGTAGCGCAAGTGACTGTCACAACAAATTCGCTCAATGATCCAGCCAGCGTGCTTGCAGCCAAGGTTTGTGATACCTCCGCACAGCCGCCAGCATTGCGTAGTATTTGAAACGCGCTCCATTCAATTCCTGCTCGCGCTGCTTGATAAGCGCGCGAACCCAACACATCCTGCGCCGAGCTTTGTTGCTGGGCGGTGAAAAAAGTCATCATTACTGCGCCTAATCCGCCTAATACCACCAGTAGGAAAATGGCTGTGATCAGGCTGAAGCCTTTTTGGATTTTACTTCTCGTGGTCCGTTGCTTATCAGATGCCAAACCGCCTGGATCATTGGGTGAAATTATTTTGTTGGCTGCAGCAAGCGTCGACAGCAGATTTTGCACTTTGGCCCCGCCTTGCTTGGCCAGAGAGGGATTTTGCATCCACATCTGGATAAAAAACTCGCGCATTTGTTCAGACTGCGCCAAGCGGCTGAGCATCAGATGTTCCGGGATTGCTGTGCGTGTGAGTTTGTCAGGTTCAGACATTGGGGTCTTCTCCGCGTTGAATTTTTTCCAGCGCCACGATGTCGAGTTGATCCTTGGGCCGGTTTGCGATGTGCTTCATGGTTATCAAATCTTCAATAGAAGCGATCCATACCCGCCGGGAAAACAATTCGCCCGCCACCGCGTTGGCCATCAGTCTGTCAAATGGCACCTCCGGGCGCACCAGAATATCCACCACACTACCACCGATCTGCGGCTCCCTCAGCGCAAAGGCCAGCATGCCTTTTTCCCGATGCCACTGGTCTATCTGGTCGGCGCTTCTGAGTGATTCGATCGGAACCGGAATTGCGGGAACCAGACCATAGCGTTTGGCTACCGCAATAAACCGCACAAGGTTCTCGTCACCCATTGCCAGCACGAGATCAATATCGAAAGTTGCCCGGAGAAATCCATGCAACTGAACTGCCATCCCCCCGACCAACACATATTGAACTTGCTCGTCTGACAGCGATTGTAGTAAATCAGCGGTTTTCATGGCTCGTTGCTGACATGCGCTACGTTATAAAGTGTGACGCTTTCGCCGCCTTGAGTAATGGTTAAGTTCATGGTTACTATTCCGGTGCGTTCTGCCACCACGTTGGATTGATATGAAAAGCTGCACCCGCCCGCGCCGACATTGCCCACATTAGTGGCCAGTTGTGCTCTATCCGCAGCCAGAAGCGGCGCTGCCGCAATGTTGTTGGGCTGCGCCGCTTGAATGGCGTAACCCCAGTAGCGCGTTAGCGTACCGCCTCCGCCAGCCGCTGGTGCACACACATAGGTCACCGGGGTAGTAAACACATGGAAACGATTGCCGGGCGATGCAAACGGAAAGCGGATGGGTGCAGTCAGAGTGACGTGGGTTTCATTTGGATTTGCACCCGCAGCCACTGTATTGACAGTGTTGAAATTATCACCCAAATAAGCCGACGCCCCGCCA
>JANONO010000106.1:0-1870 GCA_031420875.1 Gallionellaceae bacterium
GACCAAACAAGAACTCAAAGCCAACGTCGAACGCGTTATGCATCGGCTGCAAAAACTACCCAGCATTGTGGCTGGATTCTTTGGCACCCCTACTTGCGCGTATGCAAAAATATGAGGCTTTACTTGCGACTGGCTTAATAAGTGGGTCAGTTTTCGGTCGGCGACAACAGATAAGTGTTAAAATCCCAAGTTGTAACAATACATTTGCAAACGTTAAAGCGATATTGACATTAGTTATGGCCCATGAAGACCTGAATAGAGATCAAGATGTAGAGGGTTCATCTAACCGGATTTTTGGCTTGGTGTTCGCCGGCGTGTTTTTTGTGATTGCCGGTTGGCCGTTATTTCATGGAGAGGCATTGCGGTGGTGGGCATCAGTCGTAGCCGTTGTGTTTGTGCTGGCAGCGCTGATTAAACCAACGCTGCTTACTCGGCTCAACCAACTGTGGATGAAACTGGGTATGCTGCTTGGTAAAGTAGTTAGCCCCATCGCTTTGGGCATTTTGTTCTATGGTGTCTTCACCCCGATTGGAACGGCAATACGACTGGCGGGGAAAGATCCGCTGCGCCTAAAATTCAACCCTGACGCAGATTCATACTGGATATCGCGCGATCCGCCTGGCCCACCGCCCGATTCCATGACCAACCAATTTTAGGAAACCACTATGGAAATAATCAAAGAACTATGGGCGTTCTTGCGCGCCCGTAAAAAATTCTGGCTGTGGCCGATTATGATCATGATGGCTCTTTTAGGGGCGTTGATTGTGCTGGCCCAGGGTTCGGTCGTCGCGCCCTTCATTTACACATTGTTTTGAGGGGGAAGGGACTTGCGTGTTCTAGGAGTTTCAGCCCTCTATCACGACAGTGCTGTGGCATTGATCGAGGATGGACGCATCGTTGCCGCCGCACAGGAAGAAAGATTCACGCGCAAAAAACATGATTCACGGTTCCCTGTGCATGCAATTCGCTATTGCTTGACCGAGGGTGGTATCGGGTTGGGCGATGTGGACAACGTCGTGTTCTACGACAAGCCATTTCTAAAATTTGAACGGTTGCTCGAAACATATTTAACATTTGCGCCGCGTGGAATCAGGTCGTTTTCGATGGTGATCCCCCTGTGGTTGCGAGAAAAACTCTTTCTGAAAGACTTGCTGCGGAAAGAGTTCCGCAAAATAGATGATGCTGGAGAGTGGAACGGGCAATTATTGTTCAGCGAACATCATCTCAGCCATGCAGCAAGCGCCTTCTTCCCGTCACCCTTTGAAGAAGCGGTCATTTTGACTATGGACGGTGTTGGGGAATGGGCAACGACTTCCGCTGCCATCGGCTCAGGCAACAGCCTTAGGGTCATCAAGGAAATCCATTTCCCGCACTCGCTTGGTCTCCTGTATTCCGCCATGACTTATTACACCGGCTTCAAGGTGAATTCCGGCGAATACAAGGTCATGGGGCTTGCGCCCTATGGCGAGCCAAAATACGCAGATTTGATTTTTAAACACCTGCTGGATGTAAAACCGGATGGCTCGTTCAGGTTGGATATGTCGTACTTTGATTATTGTACCGGCCTGACCATGACCAACCGCAAGTTCGACAAGCTCTTCGGTGGCCCGCCTCGAAAGCCGGATGAATCGCTGACACAACGACACATGGATTTAGCCGCATCCATCCAGGCAGTAACAGAAGAGGTGGTATTGCGGCTCACGCGTTCACTGCGCAAGGAAACAGGAATCGAGAATCTCTGTCTGGCGGGTGGGGTTGCGCTTAACTGTGTGGCCAACGGTAAGGTTTTGCGCAACGGCAGCTTCAAACATATCTACATTCAGCCTGCCGCAGGGGATGCAGGCGGAGCCTTGGGTGCCGCGCTGGTTGG
>JANONO010000107.1:0-6931 GCA_031420875.1 Gallionellaceae bacterium
CTCAACTACTCTTAATTAAGAAGGTACAATTTTCCGACAGAAACGACAATAATTAAACCCGTTCGCAGTGACTACTCAGCCGGGGACAAAAAACCGCGCTTTCATTTCTTCCAGCCCCAATGTTTGCAGTATGGTATTCAAACGCTCACGCGCACGATTGCCTGGCAGATTTTTATAGCTGGCAATTATCAATTCATTTTTCATGGAATGCTCCCAGCCCACCAGCTCGGTCACTGTCACTTGATAGCCATGCGCTTCCAGTTGCAGGCAGCGCAGCACATTGGTGATGTGGCTACCAAATTCGCGAGTGTGTATGGGGTGACGCCACAATTCGGTCAGAGCGTTTTTGGCGATATCCGCACCCTTGTTCTTGCGTAGCACTGCCGCCATTTCTGCCTGACAGCAGGGCACTAGCACGATGAACTGTGCCTGCTTATGCAGCGCAAAACGTATCGCATCGTCCGTGGCGGTATCACACGCATGGAGCGCGGTGACGATATCAACTTTATCAGGCAAGCTGCTTGAATGAATGGATTCTGCAACCGTCAGCTTGATAAATGACATGCCGGGGAAATTCAGCCGCGCCGCCAGCTCCTGCGAATGTTTGACCAACTCATCGCGCGATTCAATGCAATATATATGCGCGGCAGTATTCAGGGTTTTGAAAAATAAATCATACAGAATAAAACCCAGGTACGACTTCCCTGCCCCATGATCCACCAATTGAATATCCTGACGCTGTTGCAGAATGCTTTGCAACAACGGTGCGATGAATTGATAGAGGTGGTTGACCTGCTTGAGCTTGCGGCGGGAATCCTGATTCATCCTGCCGTCGCGGGTCAGAATGTGTAGCTCCTGCAACAGCGCGATGGATTGGCCGGGCTTTATGTCGTGCATATCATTCACAACTAGCGCACCCCAAAATTAATCTCGCCAAAAATACAGGGCACCGCACAAGATGCAGCCCAGCACATAGATCTGCCATAACTCTGAAATAAAATAAGGGTAGATCATCAAAACGACGCCCAAAACCATAGGCCCTACGCGCATTGATTTTTTGCCATAGACAAAGGCAGCAAATCCTATCGAGCTGAATAATATCAAGGCAAATAATTCTGTTGCACTTGGCATAAAACTTAGACCATTAAAAATAAACGAGCTGCGCTTTCCACTAATGATTCTCCCTTGCTTCCAACTATCCTCTGGCTAGGACAGGAGTTTTGTTTCTTAACTCCTGCCGCATGTGCTCGCTGGTCAACGGTCTGAAATATAAATACCCCTGCATCGTGGCGCAACCGGATTGTTCAAGATAGCGCGACTGCGTCACTGTTTCCACTCCCTCTGCAACCAAGCGCAAGCCCAATCTCTTGGCGATAGAAATAATCGCCAGCACCACCGGGTAATGACCCTGTTCAGATTGAATTTCACGCACAAAGGATTGATCTATTTTGATCGTGTGTATCGGAAATTTGTGCAGGTAGGAAAGAGAGGAGTAACCCGTACCAAAATCATCAATGGCAATGCTGACACCCATGCGACACAGCTTCTCAAGTTGCTCGATAGCACGATTGGGGCTGCGAATTGATACGCTCTCGGTAATCTCGACCTCTAATTGACTAGGTAAAATTCCATAGCGATTAATAACCTCCGACAATTTATCGGGGAAATTGCCGCGATCAAGATACTGAGGTGACAGGTTCATTGAAACCTTGAAATCATTTCTACAGAATGAAATCCATTTTTTCATATCAATGCAAACAGCACTTAGCATCCAGTCACTCAGTGAAACCATCAACCCCACCTCTTCCGCCAGCGGAATAAATTCACCAGCACCCAGCAACCCTCGTTCAGGATGATTCCAGCGCATGAGTGCCTCCACACCAGCTATCTCACCACTGGCTGCATCCACCAAAGGTTGATAATACATTTCAAGTTGCCCTTGCGAGATCGCATCACGCAGATTCTGCTCATGAATAATATTCATGTGCGAATAGTTAGTCATGGTGGAATCATAGAAATGAAAACCATCTTTATCCAAGGACTTCACTTGGTACATGGCTGTATCTGCATTACGCAATAGTTCTTCCATAGAATCGCCATCCCTTGGGTAAATGGCGATACCGATGCTGGCTGAGATGTGGAGTTGCTGCTTGTTAATTTCAAATGGGGCGTGCAGATTATCTAGTATTTTTTTGGCAACCAACTCTGCATCCTGGCGATTGCGCAGGTTTGGCAGCACCATGGTGAACTCATCCCCGCCCAACCGCGCCAAGGTATCGCCGCCACGAATCGCTGCTTGTAAGCGAGTGGTAACCATTTGCAACAATTCGTCACCCTTGGCGTGGCCAAAGGTATCGTTAACCCGCTTGAAGCGATCCAGATCAAGGAACATGACTGCAAGCTCTGATTTTTCACGCTTGCATTGGTTGATCGCCAAGCTGAGTCTGTCCTTAAATAAGATGCGGTTGGGCAGGTTGGTCAGGATGTCATGGTAAGCATGATAGACGATCATCTCATCGGCACGCTTGCGGTCAGTAATGTCACGCGCCACGCCATACGTCCCCAGAAATTCATGCTTGGTAAATCCATTTCCTTTGGAATACATGCCCGTTGAATTGAGAACAATGGTGATCAAGGTATTATCGAAATAGCGTTCCTCGTCCCCACATTTCATAGATTTAAGCCGCAGCTCGACGTTGTGCGAAGCGCGCTCGCCGGAGCGGCGTTCATTAAAAACATTAGCTGCAATGTGCAGATCATCCTCATGCACCAACTCTGAATAGTGCTTGCCGATCAAGTGCTCCCGCTCTATTCCAAGCAAGGTAGTCACCCGTTTGTTCACAAACGAAAATATGCCATCGTGGTTCAATGTGTAAATGACATCTGGAGAGTTATCAACCAAATAACGGTATAGCTTTTCTGACCGCTCCAGACGCGAGGCGATTTGCTGATTATGCAACTCAAGTTTTCGAGTCTGACGAGAGTTATCTACCAGCTTGAGCAGTTCTCGCGGGTCATATGGCTTGCGTAAATAGCCGAAGGCACCGCGCTCCAGCGCACCAATCGCCGCATCTATACCGACATCTCCACTCAGCACAATCACATGTGCATCAATTTCGTGATTCCTGATGAAATCCATAATTTGATGGCCGGTCATATCGGGCAGCCTAAGATCGAGCAACACCAGATCAAACTTCAAGCGGCCTAGATGATCCACAGCCTCTTGCCCGCTACTGGCGGTGGTCATCTTGCATCCCAAGTCCTTTAACAATTCGCGCAAGCTGTTAAGTAAGCGGACATCATCATCCACCAGCAGCATACGAAACTCAGGGTTAAGTATAGGCATCGTCTTGCCATCCATGCCGTTCAACTCGAATATCAGCGGCGTGTGATCAATCTCTTCCATTAGTCCCTCCACCATAGTTAGCTTCACCATAACTTTTTTCACCTACATGCTTTTCAATAGCCTTTAAATTCTGCGAATGACTATCCATGTCATCACCGGCTTCGCTGTCAACCGGCAGTAAAATTTCAAACGTCGTTCCTGTATTACTGCTGCGACACATAATGATTCCGCCTAGCTCCTGCACTAGGCTATGAACAATGCTTAAACCCAGCCCTGCGTGATCTCCGCTCTTAACACTACGCACCGGTGAAAACAATTTTGCCAATACCGGCGGCGGGATACCTGGCCCGGTATCGCTAATAGTCAGCACACAGTAAAGGCGGTCATCACGATTAATGTAGCTAGGCGATGCCAGCACAATCTCACCCTCACCTTCAATCGCTTCAACAGCATTCTTGATTAAATTAACTAGAATCTGCTTGAGGAGTTTGCTATCAACCTTGACTCTGGCCACATCCTCCTGCAACTTCATTTCAACTCGAATTGAGGCGGGGATAAATCCGGTTACTAAGAAAAATTTCACCACATCATTCACTATGCGATTAATGCCCAGCACCTCGCTGCTTGTGTCAATTTTTATTTCTGTCAGTCCACGCAAAATTTGGGCAACGTGATCAATTTCCTGACTCAGGATGGATATTTCAGCCTGCACGGGCTCTTTACGCTTGACCTTTGCATCAAGCACGGCGAGATAGTTTTTTATGATAGACAGAGGATTGCTGGCTTCATGCACCACTCGCCGCGACGCCTCGCGATATTCATCGGCTATTCGTCCAGACTCGGTTACTCTGGTACGCAGCGCCTCAATACCCGCTGCCGCCTGACTGGCAAATGTCCGCAATGAGTGTGGGCGTGAGCGCAACTCCTCCAGCTGGCAGGCGGACACTGCTCCAACAACAACACCGAAAATTTTCTGTCCAACAAACAAGGGCAGACACACCAGATGCTGTGCGTGTAACAGGCGGAATAATTGTTTCTCGACCAGACTGTTCAAATCAGATTCAACATCAAGAAAAGCAATCTGCCGCTGAGCCACGGCATAAGCGACCGCTCCACCCCCTGCCAAGTGAATCGAAAACTCCGCGAAACTTTGCCTAGTTGACTCAAGCGCCACTCCACGCAAACACTGAGCAACCTCGTCCTGCAACAAGTACGCCCTATTTTCAAAACCGAATTGCAGTGCCGCAGATTTAGCAACTGCCGACAACAATTCCGATTCACTGTCGGCACGAAAAAATGAACGGCGCGCTTCACTAGCCAGAATCATCTGCCGCACTTCATGTGCCAGATTATCTCTAGCATTGCCTTCATCGTTAGCTCGTTTAGAGGGATAAGGCACGGCCATCGCCTGCTCAGTGCCCGCCAGATCAATCTTGAAAAGCTTAGCCGCTTCATTCACTTTCTCATCGGTATCAGAGCAGATAACCCGCATCGCGACCGCATCCAGATTAAACAGTGTTTTCGCTGCACTGATAGATGGTTCGCTTGCGCCATGACTTGCGATCAAATCGGCCAGCATGACTATGCGTATCAGCGGATGTGCGGCAACAAGCTGCTGCACCGGCTCGTGGTGGTAAAGCACACTGTCAGCCAAAAATGAATCCAGATGAAATCGCTCGATCAACCAAGCGCCCGCCTCGGCATGGGTCATTTGCAGCGTCTGCTGCTCAGCCAGACACAAGCCGCCATCGTCAACGTGGCTTAACAACATTGAATATTCAGCAGGAGCAACCGAAAGCAACGCGAGGCGCCCAACATCATGCAGCAGGCCACCCAGATAAGCCTCTTCCAGATACGGGTATTCCGTCATGGCCGCAATTTTTTTTGCTGCCAGCGCAGCAGTGTAGGAATGACGCCAGAATCCACGCAGATCGTCGTTGTCAGAATGAGTCAAGCCGTCGAATACTTGGGCTACAGCAATACTAGTCAGCAACGACTTCGTGCCATCCATACCCAAAGCAAGCAAGGCTTGGCGCAAACTAGGTTTATGGGAAAAGTGCGAATCAGTAGAGTTGTTGGCCGCACCCAATACACTCATGGTGATGGCTGCGTCTATAGAGATGAGATCAGCGAGGTCGTCCAAGCCCACATCTTCGTTCTGACAGAGATCTATCAGTTTGATCAAGATATGTGGCATTGCCGGTAACTTGGCAATCAACAGTTGGTGACGAATATCCTGCCCCGAATTGTTCATCGGATTTTTTCAGCAACAGGCATTGTCAACTTAAAAAGTGTAAATATAGTAGCCGCCCCCAAACACCATAATTTACTATCGCTAGTATTTGGATGGGTATTTTATACTATATGTAGTCTATTTGCACTACTTACCTTATTTGAGTGTGCAGCTCGTGGCGAGAGAGCCGCCGCTAGTTAGAAAATGGAGTGGGAACGCGGGCATCTTGCCCGCCTTGGTTTTAATGCGGGCAAGATGCCCGCGCTCCAAGCAATGTTTGCAACACCAATGACATCCTACTTCGCCACACCCAATTCTGCATACAGCTTGCCCACCATCTCCCGCAAATCAGCCACCTCTGTTTCGAGTTTAGCCACGTTGGCCTTGAGCGCCGCAATTTCACCGACCGTTACATTACCCGTAGCAGCACTTGCTGATGGCACGGCAACAATGTGTTCATCAAGCGCAGGTGCGCCGGACAATAAATGCGTCCAGCGGTTTTCGCGTGAGCTGGGTTGGCGCGGCAACTCCATCACCAAAGCGCCTGCCGCGCGCTCAGACAACTCCACCAAAAAACTCTCCACAGAAGAAATATCGGCAAACTTATGCAAGCGTTCGCAATTAATGCGTAGCTCTCCCGCCGTCTGCGGGCCGCGCAGCATGAGCATGGTAATCAGCGCGGTGGATTGCGTGGGTATGTTCAGCACACGTTCGGTGTTGTGCGCATAGCGCGTTACCCGCCCTCCACTCGACTCAATCACCAGCGACATAAAGCGCAAACTATCCACTGCCGCCTGCACCTCAGATTCACTGGCTTCCATGATCGGGTCGCGGCTGGTTTTTTGATTGCACCCAGAAACCAGCATATTCAAAGTCAAAGGGTAAGTATCCGGCACGGTGCGTTGCTTTTCGGCAAGCACACCTAGAACACGAGTTTCAAGAAGAGACAGAACGCGCAGCGAGGAAGACATTATTTATTGGTAGCAAGATATAAATTCGAGAGTAATATATTACCTCATCACTAACTTGGCCTCACACAAAATCCGCAGGAACATGCTGGTGAGATAAGGCAGAGACGGTGGCTCAAAACTGTTCTGTCCGTAATCTGCTGTTCACTAAGTGGCGCTCTCGACACTGACCCGTTGGTCGAAGATGTTGTGTTGAACGTCTGCTTCTCGGTGCCAGAGCAGCCGTTTCCAGTGAATCCGAGTTGCTTCCGGTTTTTGGCCCATTATCAGACTTTCAACGTTGGAATTGGGGGGCGGATAAAGCGCGCAGCGCTTTAGACGGTTCCACACTAATGACTTGTTACGTTTCATTGCATTAACCAGTTAATGCTCTCAATGCTGAGA
>JANONO010000108.1:0-14150 GCA_031420875.1 Gallionellaceae bacterium
GCCCATGTTGGTAGCGCAGGTATCGAGCAACGACAGCAGCGTAGGAGCAAGCTCGCCGCGCAGGGTTTGGGTGATTTCCAAATTGCGCCGCGTGGCAGCATCTATGCACACGTATTGATCCGCGCTATAGACCTGCAAGGCACGGATATGGCCGATGGTTTGACCTTGAGTGAGTTTGGCATAACCCAGCAGCGCACCCGCTGCTTCCAGCCCCACGCTGTAGTCATCGCAGCCGAACCCCGCTAAATCGAGCGTGGCGAATTGTTGGCACAGTGCGCGCTTTGATGTTTCTAAATTGAAATGCCAGTCGGGCAAAGTTTTCAGTGCCGCATGATTGTTTGCTGGTAGATGAGTATTTTCAGCGTACAGAATTTCAGAAGGTTGCAGACGTTCTAATTCGGCAGACAGGTTTGCAGGGGAAGTCTCGCACACACAAAACTTCCCCGATGCCAGATTCAACCAAGCCAATCCCACTTGGCCATGACGTTCATGCACCGCCAGCAACAGGCTGTCGCGTTTTTCATCGAGCAGCGCGGAGTCGGTCAATGTGCCGGGGGTAACGATACGCAGCACTTTACGATCCACCGGGCCTTTGCTGGTGGCCGGGTCGCCGATTTGTTCGCAGATGGCAACCGACTCGCCCAGCTTAACCAGCCGCGCCAGATATTGCTCGGCAGCATGGTAGGGTACGCCCGCCATTTTGATGGGCTGGCCGTTGGACGAGCCGCGCTGAGTCAGTGTGATGTCGAGCAGCCTAGCGGCGCGCACCGCATCCTCATGGAACAACTCGTAAAAATCTCCCATGCGATAGAACAGCAACATGTTGGGATGCTGTGCCTTGATGCCCAGGTATTGCTGCATCATGGGTGTGTGTTTTTCCTGATTCATCCGGCTATGTGAGGGTGGGTGCTGCTTCCATATTGTATGATTGCGCCGCTAGATAGCCTGCAAATTATGCTGATGCACTTCCTGTAAAAGTCGGAAAGGCAGGGGGGTCTTTTTGAAAATAGCTGCGATAACGGCGCAAAAAAGCCGGTGGCGGATATTGCTTGGAATCGTCGATCAAGCTCGGCAGAATTCCAGTTAAAAAATACATGTCTGATTTCTGATCCCCTTTGACAGTAATATTGTTACGTTTTTCGCATTCAAAAAAATCCTTGATGCGGGTATAGGTTTGCTCGGACAAGGTGATGCGGTTGGGTTCGCTGCTGGATTCTAGGCGTGAAGCATAATTGACTGATTCGCCCCAAATATCGTAGGCAAACTTTTGCTTGCCGACTATGCCTGCAATCAGGTGACCGGTGTGCACTCCAACACGGATAGACCAGTTATGTTGAGCGTTCAGATCGAGCACAGTGCGCACGATCTCCATTGCCGCCAAGATGGAATCAACCGGGTGGGAAGGATTGCGTTCCGGCAGCCCACCGGCACACATATAGCTGTCGCCAATAGTCTTAAGCTTTTCGAGACCGTAACGGACGATGATTTGATCGAAGGCGCTGAAATATTCGTGCAGCATTTTTACCAAATCTTCTGCCGCCATTTTTTCGGTGAAAGAAGAGAAGTTCACAAAGTCGGTGAAGATGATTGTGACATCCTCCATGTATTTCGTCTCGACCGACCCCTTTAACCGGAACTCATCGGCGACCGAGGCTGGCAAAATATTTCGCAAGAGTGATTCGGAAGTTTTTCGTTGTGCCTCAAGCTCCTCATGTTGCTGCGTCAGCTTTTGGTCTAGGTCTGCTTGCAGGCTCTGGCTAGTGTGCAGCGCGGCGGACATGCTATTAAACGTTCCGGCAATTTCTTCCAGTTCATCACCGGATTTCATTTCAATCCGGTATTCAGAATTACCGCTGCTGATGGATTCAACACCGCGCTGCAATGTCGCAAGGCCACGAGCAAGTCGCCGAAACGCGCGCACCGCAATAAGTGCAGCTATAAACATTGAAAAAATAAAAATCATGGACGCTGTTCCTGCCGTCCACCACTGCGCCTCCATTAATGCTATGCGCGCTGTTTCAATACGCTGCTTCTCACCTTCCTCAAGAAAAGGAATCGCCTCGTACAATACGCGCTGACTCAGAGGCTCAGTATGCAGCGCAAGCTCGGTTAAAGCCTGCACTTGAGCAATGCCGAAATTTTGATAAAAAATATGCCAGGATGCTTTTAATTCCCCGTAATTCTTTTGCAAGGCGCTGACTCTGGTACGCATCTCATCATCAGCCAGCGTGTGCAACATATCAAGCTGAGCGGCAATTGCGTCTGCATGCAAATTGAGTTGCTCAATCTCTTTGGCAGGCAATGGAGTGGCTGCGGCATCGATGCGTATTTGACCCAAACGAACCACCTGTTTCTGAATATCAGCAGTACCCAGCTTGATGGAGGTGGTTAAAGCCTGACGATAAGTGGCTTGTTGCAGCGCCTCTACCGCAGCAGTATTTTTCTGATTGCTCCAAAAATTGATTGCAAAATTCAGCGCCAATAAAAATAAAATGGCGAAAAAGGAAAGCTGGATATTTTTTTTAAGTAGCATTTTTAGAAATGATGGTTAGATAGCTGACCTAATGGATTGCCTAGGTTTAACGGGGTTGCTTTACCAGGCGCAAATAGGGCTTAAGCGTTTTCCAACCTGCCGGAAACATTGTTTTTGCTTCGTCATCGGATACGGATGGGACGATGATGACATCATCGCCGGATTTCCAATTTACTGGTGTGGCAACCTTGTGCTTGCCCGTTAATTGCATCGAGTCCAGCACACGCAAAATCTCATCAAAGTTGCGGCCAGTAGTCATAGGGTAGGTCAACATTAGCTTAATTTTTTTGTCCGGGCCGATGATAAAAACAGAGCGCACCGTTGCATTGGTGGCAGCAGTGCGGCCTTCTGCCGTGCCGGTTTCGCTGGCGGGGAGCATGTTATACAGCTTAGCCACGGCCAGATCACTGTCACCTATCATAGGGTAGTTAACGGCGTAACCTTGAGTTTCCTGAATATCTTTTGCCCATTTAGTGTGGTTGTCCACCGGGTCTATGCTCAAGCCTATCACCTTGCAATTACGTTTTGCAAACTCAGGCTCCAGCTTTGCCATATAGCCTAATTCGGTGGTACACACCGGGGTGAAATCTTTGGGGTGCGAGAACAATATTGCCCAAGCGCTGCCTATCCATTCGTGAAAATTAATCGTGCCTTGCGTAGTCGCGGCAGTAAAGTTTGGCGCTTCGTCGTTTATGCGTAGTGACATGTTGTATTCTCCGTTAATATGGTGTTGAATTTTTGATAGTCATTCTTATTTTAAATTGGACGACTTTACTGGGTTAATTTTACCGGCTCAGCCTTTTAACCCCGCCGTCAAATGCGGTGCAATCACCTGCAACATTTGTGCAAAAATTTTGGGGCTGCCCGCACACAAGTTGCCGCTGTTGAGATAGCCATCATTGCCTTGCAAATCACCGACCAATCCGCCTGCTTCGGTAATCAGCAAACATCCGGCAGCGATGTCCCACGGCTTTAGGCCAGTTTCAAAAAAGCCATCATAGCGTCCGGCTGCGGTATAGGCCAAGTCCAGCGAAGCAGAGCCGGGGCGGCGCAGGCCAGAGGTTTGCTGCATCATGTCGCGCAGTATGCCCATATAGGCATCGAGATGTTCAAATTTGGTATAGGGGAAACCCGTGCCAATTAAGCAATCGGCCAATTCCTTACGCTTGCTCACGCGCAGGCGATGGTCGTTGAGGTAGGCGCCGCGTCCGCGTGAGGCGGTGAATAGATCATTTTTGGTCGGGTCGTAAATGACCGCTTGGGTCAGCACCCCTTTATGTTGCAAGGCGATGGACACGGCATATTGCTGGTAGCCGTGCAGAAAATTAGTGGTGCCATCCAGCGGATCAATGATCCAAATGTATTCCGAGTCGCCTTGAGCACCGCTTTCTTCTGCTAGAATTGCGTGGTCGGGAAAGGCATCCAGCAAGGTTTTTATGATGGCCTGTTCGGCCGCACGATCCACCTCGCTGACATAATCGGCATGTGATTTTTTGGTCACGGTGAGGTGATCTAGGTTGTCGGCAGCACGGTGAATCAAGTTACCAGCACGACGTGCGGCTTTCACTGCGATGGTGAGCATAGGATGCATAAAAACCTTTTTAATGAGCGATGGAAAAAACTTCAGTTGTCTATTTTAGTGTGAATTGAGCCTTGAATAAACCAAATATTTTAAATAACGTGCGCGTAGTGCTTAGCCATACCACCCATCCGGGCAATATTGGCGCGGCTGCGCGGGCGATGAAGACCATGGGGCTGGAGATGCTTTACCTAGTCAATCCCAGCCATTTCCCCGATGTGCAGGCGGATACCATGGCATGCGGCGCGGAAGATGTGTTGCGCAATGCGGTGGTATGCAGCTCCATAGATGAAGCCTTGCACGGCACAATATTCGTAGCGGCGATGACGGCACGGCTGCGCGATATTTCGCATGAGGTGTTGACACCACGCGATGCCATGCCGCTGTTGGCACAACACGCGACGCAGGGCGAGGTGGCGCTGCTGTTCGGCACCGAAATGTCTGGGCTGACCAATGAGGAGGTAAGTAAGAGCAATATTCTGGTGCGTATTCCGGCTAACCCCGACTACTCCTCATTGAATCTGGCGGCGGCAGTGCAGGTGGTTGCTTACGAGCTGAGTGTGGCGATACAGTACGCTGGCCTGAATTGGCGTGATGTTGAAGTCCAGCCAGCTAAGCATGAAGAGGTAGAAGGATATTTTCGCCATCTTGAAGAGGTGTTGAAGGAAATTGGTTTTTTCAACTCAAAACACCCGAACAAGTTGATGCAGAAACTGCGCCGCTTATATGCCCGCGCGCGGTTGGAGCAGGAGGAAGTGAATATATTGCGCGGCATTCTGAGTGCGACCACTTGGCATGGGCGGCTACAACAAGGCGATCCAAACAAGATTAAAACGGAGCTGAACGATGTTCCAAACGATTAAAGAAGATATAAGCAGCGTGTTCGCACGCGACCCAGCGGCGCGCAGTGTATTTGAGGTGCTGACTTGCTATCCGGGTTTGCATGCGCGTATTTTTCACCGCATAGCGCATCGTTTGTGGCGCGCCAATTTCAAATGGCTGGCGCGTTTTGTGTCGCACATCGGGCGTTTTTTTACTGGCATTGAAATCCATCCCGGTGCGACTATCGGGCGGCGCTTCTTCATAGATCACGGCATGGGCGTGGTGATAGGCGAGACGGCTGAGATTGGCGACGACGTGACGCTGTATCACGGCGTCACATTGGGCGGTACTTCTTGGAAAGAAGGCAAGCGTCACCCGACGCTGGGCAATGGCGTGGTAGTGGGTGCGGGCGCAAAAATCCTCGGTCCGATTACCATCGGTGCTGAAGCTAAAATTGGTTCCAACGCCGTGGTGGTCAAAGATGTTCCGGCGGGTGCAACGGCTGCGGGTATCCCTGCGCGCATTTTGGATGAGGAAAAAAAGACTGCTGGGTTTAACGCCTATGGCATCAGCAACGACCAAAACGACCCATTGGCTAAGGCAATACACGGCCTGATCGGACATACCACAGTGGTTGATCAGCGCATCAACCTGATACTTGCACACCTTGAGAAAATGGGCGTAAATGTGGAAGAAGAACGCGCCACAGCCGATAAATTCGACCCCAATTACCTGAACAAAATTGTTGACTAAATCGTTCGGGTATTCTATTATGCTCAAGCAGATTCAGTCTGGGCAATTCAAGCAGGTTCGCATTTCAAATTAAATTCAGGGGGCAGCTATGAGGCTCACCACTAAAGGTCGCTTTGCCGTGACAGCAATGGCTGATCTCGCGATGCACAACGGCCAAGGTTCGGTAACGCTAGCCAGTATCAGCGAACGACAAAGTATTTCTCAATCCTATCTGGAGCAGTTGTTCGGAAAATTGCGTAAGCGCAATATTGTGGTGGCTGTACGTGGTCCGGGTGGTGGCTACAACTTGGCGCGACCGAGTGCACAGATCAATATTGCTGACATCATTGAGGCAGTAGATGAAATAGTAGATTCGACTCGCTGTGGCGGCATGGCTAATTGCCATGATGGCCAGCAGTGCATCACCCACGATTTGTGGGAGGGCTTGAATAAGACTATTCATGGTTATCTGGCTGAAGTGAGCTTGCAACAATTAGTGAGTAGTCAGAGCGCGCTCACAAAGGGTGTTAGCCTAGTGGCTATGCCAAAAAAATCCAACAAACCCAAGCTGGTAGCAGTCTGATCAGCCAGTTTCTTGAGTAGTGTTTTTTGTATATTTTGGAGTCGAATCATGGCAATCACATTAACTGAAAGCGCGGCAAAACAAATTCAAAGTCAGCTTGCGAAGCGCGGTAAGGGGTTGGCATTACGCATAAGCATAAAAAAAGTCGGCTGCTCCGGCATGGCGTATTCATATGACTACGCCGATGAAATACAAGCCGGGGATCACGTATTTGAATCGCACAGCAGCAAAATCGTGGTTGACAGCGCCAGCTTGTCGTTTATAGACGGCTCGCGTTTGGATTTTGTCAGAGAAGGTTTGAAGCAGATATTTAAATTCGACAACCCCAATGTGGACAGCATGTGTGGTTGTGGTGAGAGCTTCAACGTAAAACTCGATGCACAATACGAATCGGCCAAGGTGTAACAAGCTATGAGTGCGGCACTACAAAATCTGGTCAATCAGCCTTACAAGCACGGTTTCGTCACCGACATCGAATCCGATGTCGCTCCGAAAGGACTCAGTGAAGACACCATACGCATGATTTCAGCCAAGAAAAACGAGCCGGAATGGCTGCTCGATTTTCGCCTCAAGGCTTATCAGCAATGGCTCAAGATGACCGAGCCAACTTGGCCTAACGTCAAATATCCCAAGATTGATTTTCAAGCCATCAGTTACTACGCCGCGCCCAAGCAAAAGCCTAAACTGAAAAGCATGGATGAGGTTGATCCAGAATTGCTGCGTACTTTCGAGAAGCTGGGTGTGCCCATGCACGAACGTGCAACATTGGCAGGCGTTGCGGTTGACGTTATTTTCGACAGCGTGTCGGTAGCGACAACTTACAAGCACAAGCTGGCCGAAGTCGGAATTATTTTTGGCTCATTTTCGGAAGCGGTGCAAGAGCATCCCGAATTAGTCAAAAAATATCTGGGCACAGTCGTCCCAGTCGGCGACAATTTTTATGCTGCGCTCAACTCGGCGGTGTTTACCGATGGCTCGTTCTGCTTCATTCCTAAGGGTGTCAAATGCCCGATGGATTTATCCACTTATTTTCGTATCAACACTCAAGAGTCTGGGCAATTTGAGCGCACCTTAATTATTGCCGAGGAAGGCGCATCGGTGTCCTACCTTGAAGGCTGTACCGCACCCCGCTTTGACACTAACCAATTGCACGCTGCGGTAGTTGAATTGGTGGCGCTGGATAATGCCGACATCAAATACTCGACCGTGCAGAACTGGTATGCCGGTGACGAAAATGGCATCGGTGGTATTTATAATTTTGTGACCAAGCGTGGCTTGGCCAAAGGCATCAATTCGCGCATCTCATGGACGCAGGTTGAGACTGGTTCAGCCATCACTTGGAAATATCCTTCGTGCGTATTGCAGGGCGAAAATTCGGTCGGCGAGTTTTATTCAGTCGCCGTCACCAACCATTATCAGCAAGCCGACACCGGCACCAAGATGATTCATCTGGGCAAAAACACGCGCAGCACCATCGTCAGCAAAGGTATCTCGGCTGGTCATTCCAACAACAGCTATCGCGGACTGGTAAAGATTGCGCCGACGGCCGCCGGAGCGCGCAATTATTCGCAATGTGATTCGATGCTGATCGGCGACCAATCCGGCGCGCACACATTCCCCTACATTCAGGTACGCAACAACAGTGCCAAAGTCGAACACGAGGCGTCCACCTCAAAAATTGGCGAGGATCAGTTGTTCTATTTCGCGCAGCGCGGCATAGACGCTGAAGCGGCAATCTCTATGATCATCAACGGATTTTGCAAAGATGTGTTTCAGCAATTGCCGCTGGAATTTGCGGTCGAAGCCAGCAATTTGCTCAGCTTCAAATTGGAAGGAAGTGTAGGATGATTTATCCCGGCAGCAAAACCATACTCGAAGTGCGCGGACTATGTGCCAGCATCAATGGTAACGAAATTCTAAAAGGGCTGAACCTCACCGTGAAGAGCGGCGAAATACATGCCATCATGGGTCCTAACGGTTCAGGCAAGAGCACCTTATCCAAGGTGCTAGCGGGACATTCAGCTTATGAAGTAACCAGCGGCAGTGTGCTGTTTGAGGGCAAAGATTTGCTAGCACTTGCTCCCGAAGCACGCGCTCGTGCGGGCGTATTTCTGGCCTTTCAATATCCCATAGAAATTCCCGGTGTAGCCAACAGTCAGTTTTTGCGCCTGATGTACAACACGGTGCAAACCCAGCGCGGCAAAGATGAACTCGACCCGCTGGAGTTTGACGATTTCGTGCGCGAAAACATGAAGCTGCTGGAAATGAGCCCGGATTTTTTGGATCGCAGTGTCAATGAAGGTTTCTCTGGCGGCGAGAAAAAACGCAACGAAATTTTGCAAATGGCGTTGCTCGAACCGCGCCTAGCTATCCTCGACGAAACGGATTCTGGCCTGGATATTGACGCGCTTAGAATCGTTTCGCACGGCGTCAACCAACTTGCCAATAAAGACAATGCAATGGTGCTGGTGACGCATTACCAGCGTCTGCTCAACTATATTGTGCCGGATTTTGTGCATGTGATGGATGACGGTCGCATCATCAAGACCGGCGGTAAAGAATTGGCACTGGAACTGGAGACACGCGGTTACGATTGGGTTGCAGACCCACATCAGGTGGCGGCATGAACGCTGCGGATAGCCTTGCCGCAATGGGCAATATGAAAAAAACTGCGCTAGCCGCCAGTGCGTCCGCCTCTCCTTATCTGAACAAGCTACTGGCCGGGCAATCCCAACAAATTCTGGGCTCGTCGTCTTGGCTCAACACCTTGCGCGCAGCAGCGCTTGAACGTGTTGGTGTGCTGACTATTCCCACCGTACGTGATGAAGAATGGCGTTTTACCGATATTGCATTGCTCACCAAAGTGTCGTTTCAGCCATTGTCTGTGTCTGTAAATTTATTGGCGGCGGATATTCAGCACTGGCATATCGCAGAGGCAAGTACACGACTGGTTTTTGTAGATGGCATTTTCTCCCCTCACCTATCGCATATAGAAATAGCTAGCGGCATAAAAGTAACCAACCTTGCTGCGGGCGAAGAAAAGGAAGCCGCTGCATTTCTGGGTCGTCATGCCGAGTTCGATAACAACGTATTTACCGCGCTTAACACTGCATTTCTAAATGATGGCGCTTTGATAGTCGTGCCGCGAGGTGTGGCAGCAAAAGCAGCTATCCACTTGTTGTTCATCGCCACACAAAAAGATGTCATCAGTTACCCGCGTTGTTTGCTGATTGCTGAATCGGGCAGCACCGTCACGGTCATTGAAGATTATGTGGCATTGCAGGACGAGGCTTATTTCACCAATGCCGTCACTGAAATAGTGCTGGCCGATAATGCGCGCGTCAACCACGTTCGGGTACAACGTGAAGGCGCACAAGGATTTCATATTGCCCATTGCACAGTATCTGCCGCTCGTGCCAGCAACTATCAGTCAGTGAGTGTCGCCTTGGGCGCACGAATTTCGCGCTACAACTTAAATGTAGCATTGGCTGAAGGCGCAGAATGCGCGGTGGATGGGACAGCCATTATTTCAGAACGACAATTGGCTGATACCCATACCTGTATAGACCATACCCAGCCGCATGGCGTGAGCCGCCAGTTACACAAATGTATTGTCGGTGACAGCGCACAAGCTGTGTTCAACGGCAAGATCAAAGTCCGTGCTGGCGCACAGCGTACCGATTCGCAGCAAGCTAGCCATACACTGCTGTTGTCAGGGCGTGCGCAAATAAATACTAAGCCGCAGTTGGAGATTTTTGCCGATGATGTGAAATGCACTCACGGCGCGACAGTAGGCCAACTCGACCCTGAAGAAGTATTTTATTTGCGTAGTCGTGGGCTGTCAGATTTAGATGCACGCAAGCTACTGACTTATGCTTTTGGTGCCGAGATTATTGATCGCATTCCAATTGCATCGCTCAAACAACGACTCGAACAAACCGTATTGCAACAAACTGCAAGCCAGCAATAACCATTCTATATAACTACCTCAGGTACACATTTAATGATGCGCATAGCCCTTGTAGCTCTCTCGTTGCTCCTTACTTCAACCTTTGTGTATGGAAAAGGATATGGGAAATATGATCTAAATCGCATACGCACCATTGAGAGCACTGCATCCGGTAAAAAATATAGCTTCGATGAAAAATACCTAGATTCGATGTTGCGAGATTTAGGTTCTCATGCAGAAAATTACCCCGCGCGCTTTGATACCGATGAAGATCGAGGGCGTGCCATTCAAGATGTCATAGGCGTATCGGGTATATTTGATGCATTGCTAAGCGTAAAAAAACCAGGCGCCGACTTACTGATTCGTGCTGGCTATCTTCATACCTTAGGCCGCAATCTTGGCATTCCTGGTTCAGCCGAAAAAGCTGATGCGAGTTTCAAAAAATTACTGAAAGCCAAACCTACTGACCCTCAGGGGAATTTTATGTACGGGGTTTTTCTCGCTGGAGAGAACAAGGTAAAAAAAGCTATTCCCTATCTCGACAAGGCATTCACTGCTGGTATGCCTGAAGCGGCTTACACCTTGGGTATGGCTCACTACTCGCTGGGCAACAAAAAAAAGGCGTTAGATTATTTTGAAAAATTGAAAAAACGCTCTCCCTATTACGATGAAAGCGCCAACAAAATGATAGCGGAAATTAACAAAGACCCAGCAAAGTCCACCAAACCAGAGGCTAAGCCCAAGGTTACCTCTAAAGTTAAGCCAACAATTCAGGATAAGCCGCAGTGAGTTTTGCGTCACATCAGATTGCTTCCCCACCCGTGAAAAATAACGCTGCATTAACGGGTGTCGCGCCCGCATTTGATGTCGAACGTGTGCGCGCCGACTTTCCGATTCTAAAACTACAAGTGCATAACAAGCCATTGGTCTATCTCGACAACGCCGCATCCAGCCAGATGCCGCAAACAGTGATAGAGCGCTGGGTGCGCTATCAAACCACGCAACATGCCAATATCAATCGCGCCGTACATCATCTATCTGAAGTCGCAACCAGCGAATTTGAGGAAGCGCGGCGCAAGTTGCAGCACTTCATTAACGCGCGTGAAGAGCGCGAAGTAATTTTCACCAGCGGCACTACGGATGCGATCAATCTGGTCATGCACGGCTATGGCCGCAAGTTTATCGGGGCCGGGGACGAGATTGTTCTGACTACGCTCGAACATCACGCCAACATCGTGCCTTGGCAGATGCTGGCCGAAGAGAAGGGTGCAAAAATCCGTGTGGTGCCGATCAATGACGCGGGTGAATTGTTGATAAATGAGTACGAAAAACTATTCAATGAGCGCACCAAATTTGTTGGCGTAATGCATGTTTCGAATGCGCTGGGCACCATCAATCCAGTCAAGCAAATGATAGCCTTTGCCCATGCTCGCGGCGTACCGGTGTTGGTAGATGGTGCGCAGGCAGTGCCGCACATGAAAATTAATGTGCAGGATTTGGACTGCGATTTTTATGCGTTTTCCGGCCACAAGATGTGTGGCCCGACCGGCATCGGCATTCTGTATGGCAAAGCTGCGCTGCTAGAAAAAATGCAGCCATTCAAGGGCGGGGGTGACATGATTGCTACGGTGACATTTGCCAAAACCACCTACAACACCATCCCCCACAAGTTTGAAGCAGGTACGCCACCCATCGCGGCAGCGATCAGCTTGGGTGCAGCGGCAGACTATTTGTCGGGAATTGGCATGGAACATATTGCTGCGCACGAACATGCTTTACTCGACTACGCAACCGAGCAAATAAATCGCTTGCCCGGTGTGCGTATCATTGGCAATGCGAAACATAAGGCCGCAGTATTGTCATTTGTCATTGAAGGCATACACCCGCATGACATTGGCACTTTACTTAATCAGGACGGTATCGCAGTGCGTACTGGACATCATTGCGCGCAGCCCGTCATGCAGCGCTACCAAGTGGCGGCCACCTCGCGCGCCTCGTTTGCTTTTTACAACACGTTTGCCGAAGTAGATGCGCTCATCGCGGGCATACGCAATGTGCAAAAATTATTTTCATAATGGCTATCTATACCTCACTGTATCAAGAAGTCATTCTTGAGCACAATAAAAAACCGCGCAATTACGGCGCTGTTACTAACGCGAGTCACCACGCGGATGGCCATAACCCGCTGTGCGGCGACCACATCAGCGTTACGCTGGAGATGAATGCCGAAAATATAAGCGCCATTGCTTTTGCGGGTGAGTCCTGTGCAATTTGCAAAGCGTCCGCATCCATGATGACCGTTGCCGTCAAAGGAAAATCGCGTGCCGATGCAGAAACCATGATTCAGGAGTTTCGCGACATGGTGACCGGCAAGCTGGAAGTGGCGGCGGCTCAGCATATCGGTCGCCTGTCAGTATTTGCTGGCATTCAAGAACTGCCGATGCGCGTTAAATGTGCGGTGCTGCCGTGGCATACATTGCATGCCGCATTTGCCGCGCAAGCCACCATCTCAACCGAGGCAGATGCTGACCCTATGCATGCTCCCTTAGGTAATGCCTGATTATGCCAAAAATAGCCCATGCCAAAAATATCTGAAATTGAAAATACGCCCAACCCCAATGCAATGAAATTCGTGCTCAAAGAGCCATTGTCTTGGGGAATAGCACACTCCTATGATAACGCCGCAGAAGCGCAAGAAGACACATTGGCTACCGCATTATTCAGTATCGAACATGTGACCAACGTATTTTATGTGGATCGCTGGCTGACCGTCACGCAAGATGGTGCAGCCGATTGGAGCGATTTAACGCGCGAGGTTGCTGTGCCTATTCGTGCCGCGCCCGCAGCCAATGCACGTTCAGACGCGGCAGTTGCAGCGGCTACGACCACCATCGCCGATCTAAGCGCCGAGGATCAGCTTAGACTCGATGCCATCAGTGAACTGCTAGACGCACAAATACGCCCCTATCTGCAAGGCGATGGTGGCGATCTTTTTGTGGTGGGGCTGGCTGGCAACAAACTCAGCGTCCATTATCAGGGCGCATGTGGTACCTGCCCCAGTTCAATATCAGGCACACTGATTGGCATTACTAATTTGATCAGGACGATAGAGCCGGACATTGAAGTTATTGCGGTTTAGATAATCGAAAGGAAATTGAACATGGAATTATGCAAGCTATGGCGCACCGTTTCAAATCGCTGGCTGTACCTAGCGGGTACTTTAGTTATTGCTGCGCTGTTTGGCGCGGCACTATATTTGCAATACGTTCTGCATCAAGACCCGTGTCCATTGTGCATGATACAGCGCTTCATTTTCATTGCCATGCTGGTGCTGTTTGCCATGGCCACGCTGCACAACCCTAAGCGCGTCGGCGCAAAAATATATGGCGCATTAATAAGCTTGCTGGCGCTAAGCGGCATAGGCGTAGCCAGTCGCCACATTTGGATACAACATTTACCCAAGGATGAAGTCCCAGCCTGCGGCCCCGGCCTGGACTATATGCTGGAAAATTTCCCCATGGCCGATGTGTGGAAAGAACTCTTACATGGCTCCGGCGAATGCGCCACCAAGGGATGGACATTTATGACACTGGGCATTCCAGAATGGACGCTCATTTGGTACGTGCTGCTGGGTATTTTCGCAGTGATGATCGCACTGAGAAAGCCAGCCTAGAAACATTCAGCAGAGTAATTTTCTACCCGCATGGATAAGGAGTAACATTTCCCTCCTTCCATTCTTTGTAGGAGGTTGCTATGTCGAATATCACCACGCTGCTGGCAGACGAAGCGGCACATCTGCTGCAATATCGCTGCACAGGAATTCCCAAAGAATCGCTGCATCTGCCGGGACCGGACTACGTTGATCGCGTGGTGGCAATTAAAGACCGCAAGCCCGGTGTGTTACGCAGCATGCAGGCGTTATATGGCCACGGTCGCTTAGCCCATAGCGGTT
>JANONO010000109.1:0-10126 GCA_031420875.1 Gallionellaceae bacterium
CATATTGCCGTGCCCACATCGTTTTCTCTTTTTCATGATGGGACTAACTGTGTCCGGAGCAATGCCATATGCGAGCGTTTCACTGTGATATATCGTTGGGTATCCTAATTTATGCAGCCTGTCTGAAGTGTGTATATCTTCGGTAACAGTCTCAGTGGCAAAACCACCAATTTCCTCCAGCATGCTTCTTCTTAAAATACCGCAGCTTCCACAAAAAAAAGCCGCGTTCCAATAGTCTCGTCCGCGCAGAATCACTGAAAAAAATAACGATTGCTCAGACCAAATTTTCCGCTCACCCTTTCTCGTGCGGTGCATATACGAATCGAGATTGAAGAAATCCTGCGGTGTCTGCACAAAAGCAACCTGATTGTCGGAAAAGTAACCCAGAATTTTCAACAGGAAATTTTTCTGGGGAGCATGGTCTGCATCAAAAATGGCGATGAACTCACCCGTACTGTGCTTCATGGCATTATTCAAATTGCCTGCTTTGGCATGAACATTTTCCGCGCGGGCTATATACCGAGCTCCTAAACGGGTTGCCAACTCCTGCATCTCAGGCCGGTTGCCGTCATCCAACAACCACGTCTCATGCGGGTAGCTCATGTTAATTGCAGCAAGCAAGGTTTTCCGAACTAGGCTTACCGGTTCGTTATAGGTCGGGATAAATACATCTACCGTTATCCCATCCTGTGGGGGAGGTGATTGTCTGACAGTTAAGCGCCAGCAGGTAAATACATTCAGGACGGAGCTACAGAAGCCATATATCTCCGCAACATACAGAGTGATACTGAAAAATGGGGCAGTGTCAGAAAGGGTAGAAAATCGCCAGTTTAAATACCATATCCCGGCAACCATAAAAATGAGCGTTATCAAAGAGCGAAGCCGCCCTAATGATTCATATTTCAAAGAATCATTACTCATCTATGACTGTCTGCCGAACTGGCAAAATAAAAAGTGAATGTTGTTTTTCTCAATTTCTGCCTACCTAATTTCTCGCCAATCCAAACCCTCATCCTGTGTCGCCACGGCAATCCAATCTTTATCGCAATTAAGTGCTGCACTCAATGCGCCGACTGCCAACTCCGGCGTATTATTTCTGCTGCTCAGGTGTGCCGCCACGATATGTTGCAAGCGGCTATTGTCCAAGCGCGACAACAGCGAAGCTGCATCCGCATTATTCAAGTGGCCGAAACGACCACCCACACGTTGCTTCAGGCTGGTTGGATAATGGCCGTTAGCAAGCATGGCAACGTCATGGTTGCATTCCAATACCAACGCATCACAGCCGCTCAGCATCTGTTCAATGTGCTTGGTTGAACAACCGGTATCGGTCAATACGCCCAGCCGCCTCACCCCATCGCTGAACACATATTGCACTGGTTCCGCAGCATCGTGCGGCACTAAATAAGGCTGCATCCATAACTCACCGACAGCAAAAGGAGTGTGCGGATCAATTTCCGTTACATCCGGCAGACTCACCAAATCTTTGCCATGCGCTAGTCGCGTACCGTGGGTCAACCATACCGGGATGGAATATTTGCGTGCTAGCCGTGCCACACCCGCAACGTGATCGCCATGTTCATGCGTCACTACGATGCCGCTGAGGCTATTGGCAGTCAGTCCCAGACGAGCCAGACGCGCATTAGTTTCATTCAGAGAAAATCCGCAGTCCATCATCACGCAACTTGCGCCGAACTGCACCACCAGAGCGTTGCCTTCGCTACCGCTGCCGAGTGATGCGAAGCGCATGGTGGGTGGCAATTACTTGACCAATTGCTTATACAGCGATTCGAGAATAAGCTGCGAAGTCTGATCCCAGACACCCTCGATGTTGAGCACATTCACCTCGCATACCGAGTTATTTTCAACTACCGTCACTTGATAACGTACTGAACTTTCGCTGGGCTTTAAATTATCACTAGGCTCTGTGCTTTCACCCGGCTTTTCATCCTCAATAGTCCGCCAAAATTTCAAACGCTCAAGCAAGCTTTTTTTCTGCTCAATTTTTTTGGGTGCATTTACGAAATAGACCCCGTTAGCACGATCTAAATCACCCACCGCTATATTGGCTTGTTCCAGCGCCAGACCCACTTTGCGCCAGCTTTTGTCAAAAGGTTCGCTCAAGACAATGCGCTTGCCACCCGCTGCCATCTCTTGTAGCGTGATCGTAGTGGGCGCAGCACCCGGTTGAGATTCAGCGATAGCTTCTGGTGTGGTTATATCCGCTGTATCGCCACCCAGCTTGACCATCAACAACTGCAACATGCTCGCTTCCATTTCTGGATCGTGACCGCGCGAACGCCATGTGTAGCCATTCTTATCGGCATTCTGCACCTCTTCCATGCCACGATGGCTGATGTAAATTTCCGTGCTTACGCCATTCTTGCTGCGTTCCAAGCGCGTTTGGTACATATCTTTTTCGTCTGATGAATAGACCTTATCGAAAACTTTGCCAATCACACTGCGTACTTTTCCCTGCGGAATTTTGGCACGGTTTTCCCGCCAATCGGTTTCCATTAAACCCGCCTCTGGGTGTTCGGACTGAACAATAAAACCATTGTCCTGCCAAAACGCTTTAACCAATGGCCAAACATTCTCGGCTCGATCCGCCATCACCAGCCAGCGCTGCGACCCATTACGTTCCAGACGTACAGATTTTATTTCCGGTAACACATTGCTAGCAGAAACAACTTGAGCCGCTGACCCGCCACGGCTGTAATCGGAATAAACTGCCACGACTTCGCCGCCGTTTTCCGGGAAAGTGTAGCGATCACCCGCTACCGGCGTAGTCAGATCAGGGGGCACATCCAGCGGCTGCACCTTGGTTGCGCCAGATTTATAATCAACCCGCCTGCTTTCAACGGTGCTGCATCCAGACAATGTCCACAAGCCAAATATCAATACAGCAAGATGTAATGTTTTCATGCAACCCTTAAAATTATTCGCTTCTATTTTATTGCTCCCGCTTGCCGCATGGCCTGCTCCACTATGCCTTGCGCGCCATCAGACAGCGGCGTGAGCGGCAAACGCAGCACATTTTTAATCTTGCCCATGCGCGCCATAGCCCATTTAACCGGAATTGGATTAGCCTCGACGAACAAGTGACGATGCAAACCGAGCAAGCGGAAATTAATCTCGCGCGCCTTCGCCAGATCACCCTTTAATGCGGCAGCACACATCTCGTGCATCAATCCGGGTGCGACATTGGCCGTCACTGAAATCGTGCCATGCGCGCCCAACAACATCAGCGCCAACGTGCTCGCATCATCGCCGCTATACACGGCAAAATTTTTCGGCGCACGTTGCAACAGATCGCTGCCGCGCTCCATATCACCTGTTGCATCCTTAATGCCGACGATATTGGGAATCTGCGCCAACCGCAACACAGTGTCATTAGCCATATCCCCACAAGTGCGGCTAGGCACGTTGTATAGAATGTGTGGCATGTCCACCGCTTCGGCAATCGCTTTAAAATGCAGATACAAACCTTTTTGCGTAGGCTTGTTGTAGTAAGGCACCACAGTCAGCGAGGCATCCGCGCCAGCCTTCTTGGAAAAATCGGCCAGTTCAATGGCTTCCGTTGTGGAATTCGCACCGGTGCCGGCAATGATGGGAATGCGCCCAGCAGCATGTTTCACCGCCTCGGCGATTAACAACTCATGCTCAACCACATCCACCGTGGGTGATTCGCCCGTGGTACCGACCACCACGATGCCATCCGTGCCTTGCTCAATGTGAAAATCAATCAGCGCGCGAAAAGCGGGGAGATCCAGACTGCCGTCTTCCAGCATGGGGGTGACAATTGCAACAAGACTGCCTTTAATCATGATTTTTGAAACCGCCGGAACATGTCCTGAGTGGGTCGAAAGAAGGTGCGTATTCTACCGCAATCCGACTGGATTCAGAAAAGGGTGGGTTATAAGTTTTTGGGTTATAAGTTGGCTCTTGGGCAGATTGGAACGAGATCATGTCGTTTTAGTTTGCCTTTTTTAATATGGAAAAAATTCTAGAAATCGCAAAACTGACGACTACTGTTTGAATGATTGTATAGGTTGGGAGAGCGTACCTTATGTGAGCATCCATTCCTGCGCTTAAAGTGAACATTCCTAAATTTAGAAAAATAGTCGCGCCTCAAACCTGAAATATAAATGGCGATTCAAAAACCAACTTCCAAAAGGAAAATCTAGTGGAAAACCGTGAGTGAGGTATCAAATGCTGTAAAAGTCGAGCGGGGGGCGGCTCATGTTATACGCAGACGTCTATTTTTTAATGTAAATTGACGCTCCCATGGAGATAGCAAAAAAACAATTGCGAGGAGGCCAGAAGCTGTAGTTCTGTGCGGAATATGACGTTTGACTATCATCATGACAGCACAACAACCTAAAAAAGCAGGCATGCAAGATAAATTTTATCTGTCCTTGTTGTTGCCATCAATACAAAAGCGAGAGATGCAAAAGCGAGATAAAGGGAACGCTTTGCTGGTGAAGCATCTGCAAAACAGCCTTTAGTCAGGAAGATATTCATTCGTGTCACCATACTGGGGTACAAAAATAAAATTTTGGAACATCCAAAACATGCCTACAAGCGTACCAAGCATCAAAAAAACCAAAGCTACTGCAGCAAGAATTTTTATAGATTTATGGCTGTGACTGCTCATGCTTTCACCGCAATAATAATGCCAACAACAATAAATGCGACGCCGATAAAATACTGAGTATGGAAACGCTCACCGAAAGCAATGTGACTACCTAGCGGCACAAGAACAAAAGCCAAAGCCATTAAAGGATATACACGCCCAAGCTCCACTTTCTGTAATACCCAAACCCAAGCTACCGAGGTAATTGCATAGAGCGTCACCGCAGCAATAAGTGTTGAAGCGGTTTTGAACGCAAAGAAGCTTCCAGTTTGAGTCAACGAAGTTGCGCTGATCTTGAACAAAATCTGACCTATCGCTAAACCAACCACACATAAAACCGCAACGATTTGGACGAGCATCTTTAGTCCCCCTTCCTGACTACCGCATGGTAAACAAAGAACAAGTTTAGATCGATAGAAGGGATTGGGAATGGCCACCATGCCTCGGTGCGTTCAGGGAAATAATGTCGCAATAGGGCAATCAAGTTGTTGCATGAGTTGACGTGCTCTCTTGCCATAACATAGTCGTATGGGATACCTCGTGCAATTGCATTTTTCCTTGGCCCAAAATGTCTGCCTAGTCGCCAGGCAATGCCAGGATCAGTTGGGATAAGTATGGAAAGTACGCCGCCATTTCTGACCACGCGTCGCCATTCCTTAATCGCTAGGTGTGGCTGATAGATATGCTCAAGCACATGGGTTGCAATCAGGCGGTCGAAACTATTGTCGGCATAACTTAGTCCCTCGCCGCTTTGCGTTTCATATAACAGCTTGTTGCCAAATTTGTCGTTCAATTTGTGTTTAGCAACTTCAAGTGTCTTCGCATCTAAATCAGATAAAACGTATTGATCATAACCATGATGAACAAAGCCCAAGTGCTCACCTGTCCCAGCACCAATTTCCAGCACTTTTGAAAAATGGTCGTGTTTCTTAAATTTCTTTTCGGTGAGGCGATGACTCGCCCGCATCATCGCTGATTGCAATGGACTGGCGTAGTTGGATTCATCATATACATCCGCGAACCTGGCGCGAAAATCCAGCCAAGCCTGATCTTCATTTTCCATTTTATTCCTCGTCATTATCGCCACTATTTTCGCATCGAAATAACGTAAATAATATCGCTTGGCAATAGTTTTAATATAGGTAAAAGTAGCACAACGCCTATATATACAAAAATACGTGCCACAACATTAATCTTTCCAGCATAAGAAATTCTTGTCCATAAACCAGCCAAGCGGATCGTTGATAAGTCCCCCTTTATTTTCACATCAAACCCATTTTTTTGTAGCAACCTAATCAGGTTAGGTAGATTAAAGTAATGTAAATGCGGGGAGGGGAGATCTTTTTGCCACAGACGCTCAAAAAAATTAGGGAATCCATATCGGCAGAATATCTTGGATAGCACGTAGAATATTCCATTGCTACTCGGCAAATTTAGCACTAACAAGCCATCTTTATTTAAACGTTGGTGGCAGGAAGCAAGCACCTGTTTGATATCTGGGATATGTTCAATGACGTCATTAAATACAACGATATCAAACCTTTCATTTTCATCAAGCGCATCAGGAAAGTAGCCCATACGAATCGGTAGGCCACGACGAGAGGTTGCATCGAAAACATTCTTATCGGGCTCCAAACCAAAAACTTCAAAATCATTTCTTGCAGTTTCAAGAAACCATCCGTGTGCACACCCCACGTCAAGTAAGCGTCCTTCATTTGATCTTAATGATTTAATACGGGTCAAAAGTTTTTTGAAATTGCTTACGCGCAATTCCATCAACCCTGTTTCCCGAGCGCCTTCATCAATCAATTGATGCGCCGAATGCAAATTTATTGTTGGTTGTAAATTTGTTTTTTCGTAGCCACAACTCTTGCACAGAAAATGCCATGAGCGATAGCCAACAGATAATTCACTTTGGCATACCGGACAAATTTCGTTAAGAATAACCAATTTCCCCCCCCAATATGCACGAACTATTTTTTTGAATTCTTGCGCATTTTATGTAGTGGTCTGCGCGGTACGTTTGCTATATCGTAACCCAGAAAAGCTAACATCAGTTGAGTCCCCATTAAAATGGGCAATGCGGCCAACATCACTGTACCGGCTGGCGTAGCAAGACCTTCCTGTAACGAATTAATCCAATGATACAGACCAAAACCGCAACCAGAAATAAACAGCATCACCCCCAGCGGCAGCTCTATGGATGCGAGCGACATGTCACGTAGATAATAATTATAAAAAATTCGTTTTGAAAAATTGCGGGCATGTTTGAAAAGAAACTCGCCGACAATTCTTGATATTTTCAGATTGCTCACTTCATCACCATATTTGGCATCCATGGGCACATCAACGACTACTGCACGCAACGTATTGAGCCTGAACAACATGTCAGTTTCAAAAAAATAGCGGCGACTGATTTTTTCAAATGGCAGATGTTGCGCCACACCGGCATGGATTGCGGTGTATCCATTGGTGGGGTCAAATAAATCCCAATAACCGGATGAAATTTTGGTCATAAGCGACAATACTGCATTACCAAAAAGGCGGGCTTTAGGCATAGCACGGATTTCCTCAAGATTAAAAAAACGGTTTCCTTTGCTGTAATCAGCCTCTCCAGCAACGATAGGTGCAACGAACGCAGGTATTAAACTAGGATCCATCTGTCCGTCACCATCAATTTTTACAATGACGTCCGCACCCGCTGCAATTGCGGCCCGGTAACCGGTTAATACCGCACCGCCCACCCCCAAATTTTGCGGATTGTGCAAAATGACCACACGGACATCAGTGCAGTTTCTCGCAATAAATTCTCCACTGCCATCAGGGCAACAATCATCAACCGCGAATATGATTGAAACCTCCGCGCCTATCTTTGTGATCACATCTAGGACGTGGTTGGTAACGCGATAACAGGGTATAACAACGGCAACTATCAGCTCCGTTGCCTGTAATTGTGTGTTAATTGGCATTGGTAAGTCCCTCTATATATTCAACGCCCACAAGATTTAAAGGATCGGTAATATCAAACCCATCTGTTTGATGATGTAAAATTGAGGGGAATCAATTCCAGCCTCCCAGTGAAAGCGATTCCTAATAGATATAGTAAATGCATAAATTACTCGCTGCGTTTCTGATCCTGCTCTCAGGATGGACATTTTCTTCAAATTTGGCAGTCCTATCTGGTCAAAATCTTCAATGGCTCATTGCTGTAGCTCCGTTCATTATATGCGGCTCTGCAATTTTTTATCTATGGTTGTCGAAAAGCGCGAATTCACAGGATTCAACAAACGAACTGCAAACATACAACCTAGATTGCAGGAATAAAAATCAACCAGAAATCATCCTGCTTTTTGGGCTATGCCTGACACCCGCAATTCTCTTTCTTTCGTGGACAATATTTTGGGTAACTTCAATCCTTATCTTGAGCTATTGTATTTTTTGCCGAGAAGAATTTGATTCAGCTTCGGTCAACAAAAGGCCGGAACCAAAATGCTGGGAATGGGCTGTTGTGCTCTGTTTTTCGGCCGCAGCAATTGCACTTACTCTTGCAGTTTCACGAAGCGATTTAGATGATGCCTTTTATGTTGCTGTAGCCGCATTTGCATCCGGAAATCCAAGCCAGCCGCTTCTGGCATTTGATCCGATGCATGGTGACAGTAATCTGCCATTGATATTTCCAAGCTATCGATTTGCATCATATGAATTACTTGCAGGTGCTTTAGCTTATCTATTAGGTATTCCTGCCATGGACGTAATGTACCGAATTCTGCCTCCACTGTGGGCAGTCATATCGGTATTTTGTATATTTCTCATGGCTCAAGAGATGATGCCAAAACGCTGGCTTATGCTAGGCGTCATCACGCTCTTATTGATGGCCGTGCTGGGAGAAAGCCATCGTGCACCCGCAAACTTCATGTTTGTTCGCATGTTCCAAGGCAAGGCGGTCTATCTTGCTGTCGTTCTGCCTGCAATTTTTTATTTGACGGCGCGTTACCTGTCTAATCGAGGAACACAAGCAGATTTATTTTTGCTGGGTTGTGCTCAGCTAACTGCGATTGGCTTGTCCAATTTCGGCATGCTTGCGGCACCCATGGCTGGATTGGGAGCGTTGATTTCCAATCTTCCGGCCATGGATAAGGTGGTGAGAAAAAAGCCGTGGGGCGTCCTTGCTACGCTGGCAATCCCCTTGCCGTACTTGATTGCCGTCGCCACTGACTCTGGTTGGAGTTCATCCTTGGTGAAATTCCAGAGCGAAAGCGCAACACAAGTATGGAAATCTGTTTTTGGGACCAATCAACAATATTTGGTTGCTATTTTGCTGCTTGCTGGCCCTGTCCTAGCTCGAGATCCAGTCATTCGGCGTAGACTGGCGATACCCCCGTTACTGCTGTTTGCTATTTACCTTAATCCTTGGCTGTCCGATTTTATCTCAAAAAATGTGACAACTCCGCCTGTTTACTGGCGAGTCGTATGGTCATTTCCTATCCTGATTTTCGCTGCGGCTTCTGTCTGTATTGTTATTGATAGACTGATTGAGGGGAAAGAGAGGCGTTTTTTTCTTGCGATTTTGTCTGTGGTAATCATTGGATTATTCGCCTTCTCTTTGCCTTCAAATACATTTCGCTCAAAAAATATTGGAACGATGCAGGTTTTTGCGGGCGCGAAAATCCCGGTTAATTATTATGCTGTTGCAGAAAAAGCGATTCAGGTAAGTGGAAATATTCACAGCTTACTTGCTCCGGACGAAATTTCCGGCGTGATATCCAGATTTGAAGCGCACCCGAAATTGGTGAGCGTAAGAGGTATATACCTTGATTTACTTGCTCCAGCATTGGGGTCTGAAGGCTACCGCCAAAGAGGCGTACTACATGCTTTTGTATCTGGATTTTCAGAAAACAACAGAGAAAATATACGTGCGGCCTTAACCTCTCTTGAAGTAACCACAATCGTAATGCCTCAACCCAACGAAAGTGAATCTATCATTATGTTTCTGAAAGCAGAAAATTATGAAATGGTCGAAGCGATAAATGGATACACAATTTGGAATAAACCCAGATAATTCATGGATTAACTTGAGTCAGAATGGGTAGCATGGGCGAATGCCCGGCACTCACTTGCGCATCCACTTGGCAATGCGGTGATGGAACGTCTCCTCTTGAACTTGAAGCGGGTAGGGCAGCGCAAGTATGCGAATCAGATGGAGGCAACTAAACCCAGATTTTCCATTAGCATTCGTAGCGAGGGCGATCCCGCCCTTGGGTTGTCTGATCCTGAAAAATGGCTACTACGCCATTTTGATAACATCGCCCCGTTACTATACAGGCCAATTTTGATGCGGGTGATGAGTCTAGAACTGTAATCATGCTTGGCCGTTGCTCATACATATCGAGCGGCAGCAACCGCTTATCAGAAGTCAAGTCAGGGATTTTTAATAATTCCGTCGGGATCTAATAGTGGGGTTTTAATTTTCGAACAGTTATTGATCCTTGC
>JANONO010000110.1:0-5897 GCA_031420875.1 Gallionellaceae bacterium
CTATCAAATGGGCAGACAAGGCCAAGATCGGCTGCTACGCGCAAGACCATGCCGCCGATTTTGCCGAGGACAACAGCATGATGGACTGGATGACCGATTGTCGTGGGCCGAATGATGATGACCAAATGGTGCGCGGCACTTTGGGTCGTTTGTTATTCTCCGGCGATGACGTGCAGAAAAAAGTAAAAGTGCTGTCGGGTGGCGAGCAGGGACGCATGTTGTTCGGCAAACTGATGCTGCAAAAACCCAATGTGCTGCTGATGGACGAACCCACCAACCATATGGACATGGAGTCGATCGAATCACTCAACACTGCGCTGGATTTGTATAAAGGTACGCTGATTTTCATCAGCCATGACCGTGAATTTGTTTCCTCATTGGCCACGCGCATTATCGAAATTACTGCCAAAGGCGTGTCGGATTATCACGGCACCTACGAAGAATATTTGCGCAGCCAGGGTTTGGTGACTTAACCACCCCGGCACTTCGTGCCACCCATCCTCAACTAAGGAGGGGTGGCTGGGTTACTCCACTGCTTCAGATGTTTTTTCTCCCCTTCTTTCTAAGGAGGGGAGGGAGCGAAGCGGAAGGGGTGGTTCAGATTCCGCGACCCGAATAACAGGAATTTAATTTGACACCCATGTCAGGCACAATCGGCGTATTCGATTCCGGCGTAGGCGGACTGTCCGTGCTGCACCACATCCGCCATTTCCTCCCGCACGAACAACTGCTCTACATCGCCGACTCCGGCCATGTTCCTTATGGCGACAAGTCTGCCTCCTTCATCGAACAGCGTTCGCTCGCCCTGACCCGTTTCCTTGTTGAGCAAGGCGCAGATGCCATCGTCGTCGCCTGCAATACCGCAACTGCTGCCGCCATTACCACGCTGCGTAAGCACTACACTTTGCCCATCATCGGCATGGAACCCGCCGTTAAGCCCGCCGTCGCTGCCACGCACAGCGGCGTGGTCGGCGTACTGGCCACCACAGGTACACTGGAAAGCGCCCGCTTCGCCGCGTTGCTGGAGCGCTACGCCGGAGAGGTGGAGATCGTCACCCAAGGTTGCCCTGGCTTGGTTGAGCAAGTGGAACAGGGCGATCTGCTGGGCGCGCAGACGCGCAGCTTGATTGAGCGCTACACCGCACCCTTGCTGGCGCGTGGCGCGGATACGCTGATCCTCGGCTGCACCCACTATCCTTTTTTAGCCCCGCTGATCCGTGAAGTAGTGGGAGCCAATATTACATTGGTAGATACCGGAGAAGCCGTTGCGCGGCAGTTGCAACGCCGCATGCAAGCTGAATTGCCCCGGCGCATCTCCGGTGTCGCTTCTGCGAAATTTTTTACCAGCGGCGATGCCGAGCAGGCTACGCGCAGCATGTCGCTGCTGTGGGGTGAGGATGTTTTAAGTCAGATGTTGCCGCATAAATTGTTGTGAATATCGTTTCCGATGTTCCGTAGTCAATAGTATTTTTTAATAGATTTCATGGTTTGTTTTTAAAATTTAAAATCACAAGCGTAGCTAGGGACAAAAAATATATATGGCGTATCTGCATGATGCGTAATGATTAAAATTTATAAATGCGGCTGAATTAGGATGGGGCATAAGCCTTTTTAAACGTCCGAATAAGGGTAAGTTTTACACTTGCTGTTGACTTTATTTTTCAAACTAGACATCATTGCATTCGCGTTGTCATGCCTGAATCCCTTGCGGATCAGTTTGCGCTACTAAGTGAGAAGTTAAAATTTTAAGCGATCTAGTTGAAGATTAAGCAATCTGGCCGCGTTTTAAATTATCCGTTGTGATTGCCGTAATGAATGTCGGCGTAGTTTAGTCGGCAGTCTAAATTGTTTGTTGGGGAGCCACTTACGATGTATCGTTTTTTTCGTTTATCTGTTTTGTTAGCAGGGTTTTTTGTTGCTACTGGTAGCTATGCCGCTGATGCAATGCCACCCCTTACTACGGCTGATGATTTGGGTCCAAAAGTGGATCAGCCTATCGAATTTCCCCATGACCGCCACGCCGGTGATGCCGCCAAGGGTGGCATGGAAATCAATTGCATGTATTGCCACACTTACGCGCGGCGTAGCATCGTGGCGGGTATTCCGCCATTGCAGAAGTGCATAGGCTGCCACCAGAGCATTGATTCGGTGCGCGAGACGCCACGCATCAAGCAATTGTTTGAATATTGGGAAGGTAGTAAAGACGGCAAGATAGCTGCCAAGACCCCAGTGCCGTGGAAGAAGGTGCATGATCTGCCCGATTTTGTGCGTTTTAACCATGAGCGTCATATTCAGCGTTTCCACTTCCAGCAAGACAAGCCAGTGCAAGAGGTTTGTGCTTATTGTCACGGTGATGTGAAAACCATGACGGTCGCGCGTCGTAGTAAATCTCTTTCCATGGGATGGTGTGCAAGTTGCCATGAAAAAGATCATCCGGTAGATGCGACATCCACCATGACCACGCAAGGCCCGAATGATTGCTGGCAATGCCACAAATAAAAGATTTCCAAGAGGATTCAGCGATGACTGACAATGGTTTTGATCGGCGTGATTTTCTGAAAGTGCTGGGGTGGGGTGGGGCGGCGGTTGCCTTGAGCGGCTGCGGCTATACCTCGGTTGAGGATGGTAGAGAAATTGTGACTTCCTACTCCGAACCGGCAGAGTACGTCATTCCCAGCATAGGCGTGTATTTCAATTCCACCTGCGCTCAGTGCGATGCCGCTTGCAACATCATGGGGCGGGTACGCGAAGGCCGCGTGTTGAAGTTGGAGGGCAATCCTGAATCGGCCGTGAATCGCGGCAAGATGTGCGGCTTGGGGCAGGCGGGTGTGCAGCATCATTACAATCCTGATCGCATACGCGAACCGCTGTTGCGTAACGGTGACAAGGGCGAGGCTATCACTTGGGACAAAGCGCTGGAATTGATAGCTGCCAAGCTGGATGGCGTAACAGGTGAGCAAGTCGCTTTTGTGACCGGTACGATGAGCGGCCATGTGGGCGTGTTGTTGAAAAATTATCTGGCAGTGTTGGGTTCTACCAACCACTATGCTTACGATGCGGTTTCTCCCTCGGTCGCGCGTGCGGCCAACAAAAAAGCTTACGGTGTAGAGATGCCACGCTTGCGTCTGGATAAGGCCAAGGTAATTATTTCTTTCGGCGCGGATTTCCTGGGAGCTTGGGTGTCGCCTGTGCATTTCTCCCAACAATATGCCCAGTTCCGCAAGCATGTGCTGTGTCCCGTTGAAGAAACGGCCATCGGCGGGCGCGGGGTGTTGGTGCAGATCGAATCCAAGATGACGCTGACTGGCGCGAATGCGGATCGCTGGCTGGCCATTCGTCCCGGCACCGAAGGCATTTTTGCGTTGGGTTTGATCAACGCGCTGGGTGTTGCGGGGCTAAAAATCTCATCCGATGCCGCCGCCGCTGCTAAGAGTTACACGGTAGAGCGCGTTAGTGCAGACACCGGAATTTCTGCCGAGCAAATTAACAAATTGGCCGCGCTGCTTAAAGAGCGTGCGCCTAGTCTAGTAATTGCCGGCAGCGCCGCTGAAGGCTATGCCCACGGCTCACAAAATGCCGCCGCGATTGCGCTGCTGAATCAAGTGCTGGGCAATGTCGGAAAAACGGTAGAAGCCCCGTCTGTCGTGCCTTTTCCGCAAGTCGCGCCGACCGTCGGCAATCGTTTTGCCTTGCAGGCATTGAATGACGGCATGGCGCAGGGCAAGTTCAAAGTGTTATTTAACTACGGCGTCAATCCGGTGTTTACTGCGCCCGCCTCCATGAAGCTGTCAGAAAATTTGGCCAAAGTGCCATTCAAGGTGGTGTTCGCACACTATATGGATGAGACTGCATTGCAGGCCGATCTGGTATTGCCGCTGGATTCTGCACTGGAAGATTGGGCCACCGTGGTGCCGGAATATGTGGCCGAAGGCGCGCAACTAAACATTCAGCAGCCGTTGATGGAAAAACTCTATCCCGGCACACGCGGCATGGGCGATATTCTGTTGGGCTTGTTGAAGCAGCGCCGCCCGGATGAATATAAGTATGAAGATTTTTATGCCTACATGCGTAACGCACTAGTGCAAAACAAGTCGGCACTAGGCGGTGCGGGTGCGGATGACGATACTTTCTGGACATCCACTTTAAGCAACGGCTTGGTCAAGTTGCCGGGTGGACAGGGCAAGCTTTCTGGTAAAGCCTCTACCGCTGGCTTGGCACTTCCTGCTCCGGCTGCGGCAGACAGCGCTTATCCGCTGCATTTGATTCCGGCAGTCAGCGCCAGCCTGCGCGATGGCCGCCATGCCAACTTACCTTGGCTACAAGAATCCCCCGATCCGCTGACTACTATCGTGTGGGATAGCTGGGTCGAGATTCATCCCAAGACTGCGGCCAAGCTGGGCATTGTGGAAGGCGATATTGTGGAAGTGGCGGGTAAGAATGGCGCGATTAAGGCGCAAGCGTATCTCTTCCCCGGCATCCATCCCGATGCGATTTCCATGCCGCTGGGCAACGGTCACGAGGCGATGGGACGTTACGCCAAGAATATCGGTGTGAATGTTTTTAAGATACTTGATCCGGTGTACGACAAAGAGACTGGCGAATTGGCCATGCACGAGACGCGGGTCAAGGTCAGCAAAACTGGCCAGCGCGTGGTAATCGTCAAGGATGAGGGCGCAGTGGGTGGCAAGCAGATGGGCAAGAAAATAGCCGTGCGTGTGTCGTCTGACAAAATTGATCTTTCGGGGGAGGTTTAAAAAATGTCCGTTGGTAATTTATTGGAAAACTGGTCGCAATTTCGCCAGGCACATCCGGTCGGGGACAAGCCGCACCAGGAATATAAATGGGCGATGTCCATAGACTTGGATGCCTGCACTGGCTGCAATGCTTGTAGCGTAGCCTGTTATGCCGAGAATAATTTGCCCGTGGTAGGTAAGGAAAAATACAGCCACGGCCACGCCCATCACTGGATACGCATCGAGCGTTACTGGGATGAAGACGGGCGCGAGTTTCCCGATCAAGGCGCACAATTTTTGCCGATGATGTGTCAGCAGTGCGAAGCTGCGCCGTGCGAAACGGTGTGCCCGGTCGGCGCCACTAACCACACCGCCGATGGTTTGAATTCACAAGTATATAACCGCTGTATCGGTTCGCGTTACTGCGAAGCCAACTGCCCGTACAAGGTGCGTTACTTCAACTGGTACGATTATCCGACTACTGACAATGTGTGGCCGGAGCCAATGAACCAGCAGCTTAACCCGGACGTGACCGTGCGCAGCAAAGGCGTGATGGAAAAATGTACGTTTTGCGTACAACGCTTGACTGAGGCCAAGAGCAACGCCAGAACTGAAGGCCGCACTGTGCGCGACGGCGAAGTGCAAACGGCCTGCCAGCAAGCATGTCCGACTGGCGCGATTACTTTCGGCAACCTAGTTGATCCGGCAGCGCGTGTAGGTAAGCAATGGATGCAGCAGCAGGTCGAATTGACCAAGGATAAGCAAGCCAAGGATGACGCCGAAGAAGCCAGTATGCTACGCGGCTACCGGATTTTTGAAGAGTTGCGTCCGTATCCGTCGGTGATGTATCTGGAGCGGGTGCGCGACAGCGCGGTTTAAACACAAAACACCGTAGGGGCACGGCGCGCCGTGCCCTTTGCTAAAACAAGGGAACCAGCATGAGGAAATCAGCATGACAGACAAGGATATTCGCGAAGACATCGCCTGGGCAAAGATCAACAAAGACGTGCTCCATAGCCTAGAAAACCCGCGCAAAATGTATTGGGTCATCATCTTCATCGCGCTGCTGATGATAGGCGTGGCAGTAGCGGCGGAGATGTACCAATACTTCACCGGCATGGGGGTGTCGTATAAAAATAATTCTCACGTCTGGGGCTTGTACAT
>JANONO010000111.1:0-4219 GCA_031420875.1 Gallionellaceae bacterium
GTGAGCTAGAAAACATCATCGAACGGGCGCTGGCTTTATGTTCAAACAACCTCATCACCCCAGCCGACTTACAATTAGCGCCTGCTGACCTTGAATCAGCATCAAACAAGCCCCCTACAGCAGGCAAGTACCCGCTAACCGACTATTTGGACAACGTTGAACGCACGGCAATTGTGGAAGCCTTACAGCAGACTGGATTTAATCGCACCGCTGCAGCTAAAGTGCTGGGCATTACCTTTCGCGCCTTGCGCTATCGCATGGAACGCCTAAGCATCACTGATCCCTCAGCCATCACCGACAGCAGCCAGTGAAAATTAATACTAACGGTTGGGTAAGCGGATTACGCCGAATTGCTTCCCCTAATTACGACCGCCGCCCGCTTGATACGGCAATTGATCTGCTGGTCATACACAATATCAGCCTACCGCCGGGAGAATTTGGAGGTCCAGCGATCACGCAATTATTTACCAATGCACTTGATACGGAAGCGCATCCCTATTATGCACAACTCAAAAATCTAAAAGTGTCTGCTCACTTTTTGATCCGCCGTGGCGGAGAGGTTACGCAGTTTGTATCATGTGCCAAGCGTGCTTGGCATGCCGGTGTGTCATCGTGGCAGGGACGCACAGCTTGCAATGATTTTTCTATCGGGGTAGAAATGGAGGGAAGCGACCATGCACCGTTCAGCGACCCTCAATATGCAGCGCTGGTTCGTCTGACGCGGCGGCTAAAGCGCGCTTACCCCATACGCTACATCGTAGGTCATTCCGACATTGCGCCAGGGCGCAAGACCGACCCCGGACACTATTTTGACTGGACACGCTATCTCGCAAGAGTAAAATAATAGCCACCTAGTGCTTTTTGTATAATGATGAAAAAATTATGCAGATACCTCTTGCATTAATTCTACTTTGCACTAGAATTAGCGCGAATCTTAAAGCAAACCACTAGATGTAGTGGTTTTGCATTTTTGAGTTGAGCTGTGTTTATTAAACTCCAGCTCAGTAATTTTGCCCACTGGGTGTCTCTAAAAAATCTAAAATCCAAAGCGAGACTAGGCACGAAGGGGGAAGCAAGCCGCGTAGCCGCTACTCGAAAATTATTTATTGCGCCACATCTGTTTGATATGTAAGCGTTAAAAAATTTATGTGCACTATCGAGACGGAGTTTGAAATGTTAAAGATACCCGGTACAGTCATTCATTTTTAAGGGAGATGTTATATGCTACTTGCTACCGACAATGTTTTATCCCCCCCAATATCCTCGCATAATTTCCCCAACCCCACCGTCCCCCCTGAAACTATTTTTGATCAACACAAGGTAATTCGCCGCAACGGTTCTGTCGTTCCGTTTGAGCCGGCGAAAATTTCCATTGCTATGACCAAAGCCTTTCTTGCGGTAAACGGCGGGCAAGGAGCGGCTTCGGCGCGCGTGCGCGAACAGGTTGAGCAGATGACATCTGCCGTTGTCTCTGCCTTATTGCGGCGTCAACCAAACGGCGGGACGCTGCACATTGAGGATATTCAAGATCAAGTGGAGCTATCCCTGATGCGTTCGGGGCAGCATGATGTCGCGCGCTCCTATGTTTTGTATCGCGAAGAACGTACACGCGAACGAGCCAAAGTAAAAAAAGACCACGCGCCCGCGCAGGTGCTGCACGTTCTAGACAAGGGCGTATCTCGGCCATTGGATATAGTCCATCTAGCCTCGCTCATCAAAGCTTCGTGTGTCGGACTGGGTGAGGCAGTCAGCGCTGAACACATACTCAAGCTTACCCTTAAGGATTTATACAACGGTGTGCCCATTGAGGAAGTGCGCAAATGCACCATTCTGTCCGCTCGCTCGCTGATCGAACAAGACCCTGCCTATAGCTTTGTAACTGCGCGTCTGCTGTTGAACAATATTTGTTGCGAAATTTTGGGCGAAGAAGTTAGTCAGGCGGACATGGCAACCCGCTACGCCGAAAATTTCCCCGCTTTCATCAAACGTGGCATTGACGCTGGTTTGCTGGACAAAGAAATGGCGCAGTTTGATCTATCGCGCTTAGCCAAAGAGCTGGATGCCAACCGTGATTTAAAGTTTGGCTATCTGGGTTTGCAAACTCTGTATGACCGTTACTTCTTGCATATTTCGGATGCGCGCATTGAGTTGCCACAAGCATTCTTTATGCGCGTGGCGATGGGTTTGGCACTCAAGGAAAATGATCGCGAAGCGCGCACCATCGAGTTTTATCATTTGCTGTCCAGCTTTGATTTTATGAGCTCAACGCCCACTTTATTCAATTCAGGCACCTGCCGCTCACAGTTGTCGTCATGCTATCTAACGACTGTAACCGACGACTTGGATGGCATCTTCGAAGCCATCAAGGAAAACGCCTTACTGGCCAAATATTCCGGCGGCCTGGGTAACGACTGGACTTCTGTGCGCTCTCTCGGCGCTCATATCAAAGGCACTAATGGAAAATCGCAGGGCGTAGTGCCATTTTTAAAGGTGGCTAACGACACTGCGGTCGCGGTGAATCAAGGCGGTAAGCGCAAGGGCGCCGTGTGCGCCTATCTGGAAACCTGGCATCTGGACATCGAAGAGTTTCTCGAGCTGCGTAAAAACACCGGCGATGATCGCCGGCGTACGCACGACATGAATACCGCAAACTGGATTCCCGACTTGTTTATGAAGCGCGTCATGGAAGGGGCGGAGTGGACATTATTTTCCCCCTCGACTTGCCCCGATCTGCATGACAAATTTGGCGCAGAGTTTGAGCGCGCCTATCTGGCCTATGAAGCAAAAATAGCCAGCGGAGAACTCAAGTTATACCGGAAAGTTTCGGCAGCGAATTTGTGGCGCAAGATGCTGACCATGCTGTTTGAAACAGGTCACCCTTGGGTAGCCTTCAAGGATCCGTGCAATGTGCGTTCACCGCAGCAGCATGTGGGCGTGGTGCATAGCTCTAACCTGTGTACAGAAATAACTTTGAACACCTCGGAATCAGAAATTGCCGTATGCAATCTAGGTTCAGTCAACCTGGTAGCACATCTTTACCCCAAGGGACATGCAAAATTCGGCCAGATAGATCACGAAAAATTGCAGCGCACAATCACGACCGCCATGCGGATGTTGGACAATGTGATAGACATCAACTACTACGCGGTTAGCAAAGCACGCAATTCCAATTTGAAGCACCGTCCGGTAGGCTTGGGTATCATGGGCTTTCAGGATTGCCTGCATGAATTGCGTGTGCCTTATGCCTCGGCTGAAGCGGTGGAATTTGCAGATCGCTCCATGGAGGCCGTGTGTTACTACGCTTACATGGCTTCAACCGAATTAGCCGAAGAGCGCGGTCGCTACGCCAGCTTCCGTGGCAGCTTGTGGGATCAAGGCATTCTGCCGCAAGACACCTTGGAATTGCTGCGCCAATCGCGCGGAGGATATGTCGAAGTAGATACCTCCACCAGCATGGATTGGAATGCGCTTCGTGCGCGTATCAAACAGTATGGTATGCGTAACTCCAATTGCGTAGCCATTGCGCCTACCGCGACTATCTCAAATATTATCGGAGTATCGGCCTGCATCGAACCTACTTACCAGAACCTGTTTGTTAAATCCAACTTGTCTGGTGAATTCACCATGATCAACAACTATCTGGTGAAAGACCTGAAACGTCTAGAGTTGTGGGATGAGGTGATGATCGCTGATCTGAAGTATTTTGATGGCACGGTAGCCAAGATTGATCGCATCCCGACCGAATTGCGCGACCTGTATGCAACCGCATTTGAGGTCGAGCCGCAGTGGGTGATCGAGGCTGCTGCGCGGCGGCAAAAATGGATAGACCAGGCGCAATCACTGAACATCTATATGGCCGGAGTGTCTGGGCGCAAGCTGGACGAAACTTACAAACTGGCTTGGCTGCGCGGCTTAAAAACCACGTATTATTTACGTACATTGGGTGCGACTTCTGCCGAAAAATCTACTTCGCGTACTGGTGCGCTGAATGCGGTTTCTATTTCTAAAAACACTGGACAGATGGCTGAAGACGGTATAAAAATGTGTTCAATCGATGATCCAGAATGTGAGTCTTGCCAATAGATCAGTTTATGAATGAATCAAAGAAATGTGTAAAAACATCTCTAAATTAGAATAGTGGGAGAATAATATGCTGACATTTGAAGATGAAATAACACCTAGCGCATTACCAATGGGATTGCGCCTATCTGGCTTGGAT
>JANONO010000112.1:0-2143 GCA_031420875.1 Gallionellaceae bacterium
CTCTTCAGGTCGGCGTAGGTCAACACGCGGCGGCCGTTATCGCGTAAGCCGATGCCGGGGTCATCCAGATTGGTGCGCGGGGTATCCACGCGCATGTCAACGCTGGGGCCGTATTCGGTTTTAGCATGGCGCACTGTCACAGGGGCTGGACTTCCAGCCATACCCGCCATTCCGCTCATGTCCATACTACTCATGTCGTGGCTACTGTGATCCATGGTCATATCCGATATATCACCCATGCCTTCCATACCGCTCATATTGTGCATGCTGTGATCCATCGCCATGCCGCCATGACCATACCAGTCATGCCGCCCATATCACCCATCATGTCGCCCATCGTGAGTGGCTCTGGTTTATCCAGATCGGGAATGGCTGCCGTCAATCCCGGCTGCTGCGCCAGTGTGCCGCGTGCGTAGCCGGTTCTATCCATGCTTTGAGCAAAAATCGTGTAAGCCTCTTGGCTGGGGGTGACCAGCACATCATAAGTTTCTGCTACGCCCATGCGTATCTCATCCACTGTGACAGGTTCTACATTTTGACCATCGGCCTGCACCACGGTCATTTGCAAACCGGGAATACGCACATCAAAAAAGGTCATGGCCGAACTGTTGATGAGGCGCAAACGCACTCGTTCGCCGGGTTTGAATAATCCGGTCCAGTTGCCGTTAGGCGTCGCGCCATTCATCAAGTAGGTGTAGGTGTGGCTGGAGATGTCGGCCAGATCCGTGGGATTCATGCGCATCTCGTTCCACATGCGCCGCTTGGCCAGCGCAGCTGACCATCCCTCTTGCGCCACATCCTTGAAAAAATCCGCCACGGTGGGCTGGTTGAAATTGTAGTAGTCGCTTTGCACTTTTAGTTTTTTAAAAATACGTTGCGGCACTTCATCGCTCCAATCTGCCAGCGTCACCACGTAGTCAAGTTCGGACTTGATGACATCGCTCATGGCTGGCGCTATCACAATCGCACCGTACAAGCCCTCTTGCTCCTGAAATCCCGAATGCGCGTGATACCAATAAGTGCCGGATTGCTGCACTTTAAATTGATAGGTGAAGGTCTCTCCCGGTTCAATGCCATGGAAGCTAATGCCGGGTACGCCGTCCATCTGGTACGGCAACAAAATTCCATGCCAGTGAATCGAAGTTTGTTCTTGCAGCGTGTTGGTGACGCGAATGGTGACCGTGTCCCCCTCGCGCCAGTGCAATGTCGGACCGGGCAGTGTGCCATTTACTGTGGTGGCCAGCCGCGTCTTGCCGGTGAAATTAACCAGCGTTTGGGCTATGGTTAAATCAAATTCCGTGCCGCTCAATATTTGGCTTGTGCCGGATGACTTTGCCCTGGTCTGGGGCGCTGCCAGCAAGTTGTTCCACGGGGCTAATCCTAATGCCACGCCACTTGCCGCAATGCCGCGTAAAAATTGGCGGCGGGGCAGAGTAAGTGCAGGGTAATTTTTGTGCTTCATATTTCGAATCCTTTAAAAAAGTACGAATCCATAGGCGCGATACGCCTGCCGAATGAATCAGAACGAGAGCTTGATGGCTAGCCTATATTGCCGAGCAAAATCAGCAGCACTACTGGGTGAAAAATTGGGTGAAAAATAAAGACACTCGTCCCGCGTTAAGCGCGAGCGAGCGGAGGGGGGACGAGCGGTGCTGAGGTAAAGGATTGGAACGAGGCCGACAAAAATGAATAGGGCACAGAGCAGGGTTGAACTTCTGTCAGGGTAATGGTCGCGGTGCTGATGTATCCGCTGCAAGCAAGGTGACAAACACCGCATTTATTGCAATCAGATTTTTGCTGTGCGTGATGCGCGGCAGAATGTTCCTGATTTATATTTGACTGGGGTTGATGTGATTGATGCAAGGATTGTTGCTCCAAGACGGGCTGACTGCCGCCATGCATGGCGACAGACATGGCCAGCACGTTGCCGCTAAACAACGGCAACCAAATGGCCAGCACAAGCGCAATGAATTTTTTGGATCGAGCGAACATTTCTGCATCCTGTCAGAATGAAGATTCACTGTCAAATCCAAGAAAATAATACGGAGGGCACTGAAGTAATCAGCGTGCAAACTAAGAGCTTGTCCGTGAATAATATACCGATGCGTTGCAGGTCAAAAACGGATGGATGCAAGGCGCGAGG
>JANONO010000113.1:0-4728 GCA_031420875.1 Gallionellaceae bacterium
CTGATGATCCCCAGCTACAAGGATAAGCTGTAAGGGTCGCTTTCATTGCAGATGAAATTAAGGGTGTTATTATTAAATATAAAAAATTCAGTTGTCCGATTTCAGGAGAGTCAGCAATGGCAATTGGGAGCGCGGACATCCTGTCCGCTGCGGGCGGGACACCCGCGCTCCAATCACGTCCTGGCTTGAATTAAGCTGTATAGGGTGAATCCATATTTTCCATCGAAACACCCATTTCATTTGCGACAGCTTGATACTCCTCCGCAATCGCCACCCCCAACACGCTGACCAGTTCATTACCGCAATACAGCAGCGGCCAGCGCTCGCGCAGCCAAGGTGGAACGTGCTGCTCTTGCAACAGATTTTTTAAGGTGCGCGTTGCAGCATTGGGCTGGGGACGCAAGGTTTCGCCACCGCTGCGAAGGCGTAGTGTGACGGGAGCGTGCTGTAATTTCGCCAAGCTGATACCCAACCCCTGAGATTGATAAAATATTAGTCGCGTGTTCAGTGCAGGCCAATCAAGCTCGGCTTCGCCACGCCAGGGCAAGATCAAGTTTGGATCAAATTCGCCCAGTGCGCGCAGCACATACACCTCGCCCTGATAGCGGCGCACTTGCCAATCGCCATAGCTAATACAGACCCCCGCATCGGGTCGCGCATCGCAGAGTTGTTGCAGCATGGTATCCAGTTGCACGGCTTGCGGCATGCTTGCGCTGCATTGATACAGGACATAGCGCAGCAAATTTTTTGCGCGGGCTGGGGAAAGAGATAGCAGGCGCGATACTGCTAGGGTTTTGCCGTGACCTTTCCCCCTCTCCCCAACCCTCTCCCCCAGTAGGAGAGGGTTTTGTGCATCCATCTGCGCCAACTCGTCCAGCATTTCACTAGCTTCGGCAAAGTGCTGCGCGCTGCGCGCCAAGGTATCGCGGTAGGCCGGGAAACGCTGTTCCAGCAACGGCAAAATACGGTGGCGTAAAAAATTGCGTGGATAAGTGTCGTCGGCATTGCTTTCATCTTCTACCCATTGTAGGCCATGTTGTTGTGCGTAGCTAAGCAATGCCGAGCGTGGCACATCGAGCAAAGGGCGTACTAACAGTGGAGAGCCTGTGCGTTGTTTGACCATCGGCATGGCACTGCCACCGCGCACACCTGCACCGCGCAGCAATTGCAGCAGTAAGGTTTCTACCTGGTCATCGCGATGATGCGCCAGCGCCACCACATCTACTGGCTGTCGCGCCAGTGCTTCATGGCGTAGCTTGCGTGCCGCCGCTTCGATACCCATTGCACGCAATGGCGTAATGTTGACATGTTCAATTGTCAGCGGGATGTGGTAGTGCGAGCATAGGTCAGCACATAGCACCGCCCAAGCATCGGCACGAGGGCTGATGCCGTGATGAATATGTAAGGCGCTTAAACGCCAAGAGTATTGCGGAGAAAGATGTTGCAAGAGATGCAGCAGCACCACAGAATCCACGCCGCCGCTCAAACCCAGCAGAATGCTTCCTCCGCTAGGTAATACAGGGGAGAGCGCGTCAGCAATCTCCCCCAATAAATCTCTACTGCGCAACTTCCTGGAATTTTCCATAAGCCATCAAGCGATTGAAACGGGTTTGCAACAGATCGTCTATGGCCTGCGTTTGGACTTGCTGAAGTGTGTCCTGTAGCGCTTTCCCCACAGCCTGCATGATGGCCGGATAATCGCGATGTGCGCCGCCGGTTGGTTCGTTAATTATTTTATCTATCAGCCCCAGCGCTTTTAAGCGGGTAGCGGTAATGCCCAATGTTTCTGCGGCATCCGGTGCCTTGTCCGCGCTCTTCCACAAAATAGAAGCACAGCCTTCGGGTGAAATAACCGAGTACGTAGCATATTGCAACATCAGCAACGCATCTCCCACGGCAATCGCCAACGCACCGCCGGACCCCCCTTCGCCAATCACCGTGCAAATGAGCGGCACACGCATCTCGGCCATAGCATACAGATTTTTGCCGATCGCTTCGGACTGCCCTCGTTCTTCTGCGCCTATGCCGGGATAAGCGCCCGGCGTGTCAACAAAGGTCAGAATGGGAATGCCGAATTTTTCTGCCAGGCGCATCAAACGCAATGCTTTGCGATAACCCTCTGGACGTGGCATACCAAAATTGCGGTACTGCCGCTCTTTGGTATCGCGTCCCTTTTGTTGTCCAATGACCATCACGCTCTGCCCATTGAAGCGCGCCAGCCCGCCGATGATGGCCACATCATCAGCAAATGCACGATCACCATGCAACTCTTCGAAATCGGTAAACAAGCTCTGAATGTAATTCAGGGTATAGGGGCGCTGTGGGTGTCGTGATACTTGCGAGATTTGCCAGGGTGTTAGCTTGGCGTATATATCCTTGGACAAGGACTGGATCTTTTTTTGCAAGAGACTTATTTCATCGGCCACGCTAGGCGCGGTGTCATTAGGGGTTAAACGCAGTTGTTCGAGCCTGCCAGCCAATTCGGCTATAGGTTGTTCAAAATCTAGGAAGATGACTTTCAAGGGCTTTATTTATTTTTGGGGAAAATTTAATAGAGTGTTACAGAACGATTTTTTAATTGCCAAGGCCAAAAAAATTTTTCATGGCGGATAAAATTTCGCTGCGCTGACGAGGGATTTCCTTGTTTGTGTTTTCTGAATCCAAACTTTGCAAGATGCTCTCCAATTCAGCGCGTCGTGTTGCCAAGACAAAAGATATGGCTTCGGCAATGACCGGGCGGGCGCGCAGAATTTCTTCGAACACCTCTTTGTCCAGACGGTAGCATTCCACGTCTGTTGTTGCGATTACAGAGGCGGCGCGCGGCTCGCCAGTCATCATTCCCATTTCACCAAAAAAATTACGCTTGACCAGATTTCTGACGGTACGTTTGCCGCCGCCAGGCATTTCCAGATATACCTCGGCTTCACCTTTGATAATGACGTACAACCAATGGGCGATAGTTCCTTGCCTAGTAATGATGCTGCCCTTGGCAAAAGGCGCGTAGCGCAGGCGTTCGGCCAGTGTCAGCAATTCTTCATCGGTCATCCCTGAGAATAATTCTACACGGCGCAATGTTTTAATGCGTAATTGGATTTCGCGCCGATGGGCATCTTCTTCGTATTGCTCATCTTCCCTGGTGATGTGAATATCACCTTCTTCTATCGCTAATTTAATTCCCACACGTTGCAAGGCGGTCATCACATGCCAACGCATGGCGGCATCCGTTGGGTCATCTACGGCCAAATCAGTCAGCCAATAGCGCAGCGCGTAGCGCGCGTAACCCTTGCTGTTCATTTCCATTAACACACAATTAGGCGGTGGATTTTTGGCGACATGGGCAATATCGGTTTGCCGAAAAGGTTCTTCAACCACGCGGATTACTTTTGAAGGGAGTGTAGCCATGCTGACGTTGAACCATATCCAGCGCCGCAACTGCACCGGCATATCGGTGCGCCTCCCCAGCACCATAAATTTATTCTTCATCAATTGGCTATTGGGGAACACGACCGTTTCCCAGTTGCGTGTTTCTACCAGCGTGGAGCGCCAGCGTATATCTACCACCTTGCCGGAAATCCCATCCATCTCGATCCAATCGCCGATCTGTATGGAATGATCCAGTTGCAAGGCCAGGCCGCCCAGAATGTTGCCCAGTGTATCCTGCATGGCAAATGCAATGACTGCGGTAATCACCGCAGAAGTCGCCACGATGCTACCCAAATCCAGCCCAGCATAGCGTAAGCGCACCATGCCCCAAGCGATACAGGCAATGATGATGATGATGTCCTCGGTAATACGCAGCGGCGACCACTTGACCAATGGCAACACGATGCGAAAAATCAGCATACTCCACAAACGAATGACCGCGATACCAGAACCGATGATGAACACTTCATGCACTAACTCAGCGCTGTGCTTGAATTCCAGCGCATGAACGAATCCACTGATCAATTGACCCACTAGGCAAACAAAGAAAAACCCCAGCGTATTTAACAGGCTCTCGCGTTCATCCTTGCGAAAATGCAGCAGAAATCCGACAAGACCCAACACCATGAGCAAGACGGCAAGCGATTCGTCGCGCCAGAAGTAGCTGAAGACCGTGTTTAAGAAATTCATAAGGGCAGATTCCATATGATAATTTTTTGATTTTACAGCGTAAATCTATAAACTCAAAATTGCCGGGGAAATTCAAAATGCCGGACGCTGCCAAATTTAAAACTGGAAATAGTCTTAATTCCCGGCAGAAACGCTATTGATCCGGCATGGTGAAGTTTTAACTCCGTTCGGGCTGAGCTCGGCGAAGCCCATTCACCTTTCGACAGGCTCAAGGCGAACGGGCAGGCTGTTAACCTAATCGGATCATGTTTCATCGTCTGCGCCTAATTTTTTGCGTTACAAATTTTCCTTCCGCGGCCTGCCACGGCGCGCAAAACCAACCTTCAAATCCAATGCCGCTTCAATTTCCATCTTGAATTTCACATTACCCAGCGGTGTCCCCGTTTGCAAAGCACACCTTAACAGCGCCAACTCATCAGAATCCGCCACCCTGTCAAACAGTGCACGATAAGCAGACTGGCGAGCATCAGGTAAACGACCCAACGCCACATATTCTGCCTGCGCCGACAAGATGGCGTTGCCTACTCCCAGCGCATTGGCTGCATAGCTAGACCAGCGATATTTGGCCGGATGATCCACCATGCCGGCTCTGACCGGATTCATCTCAATATAACG
>JANONO010000114.1:0-7520 GCA_031420875.1 Gallionellaceae bacterium
ACTGCGCTGAACTGCGCGCTGGATCTGGCCAAGCACGGTGTGCTGGAGAAATATAACGTCGAGATGATAGGCGCGTCGCGCGAGGCCATCGACATGGCCGAAGACCGCGAAAAATTCAAGCAGGCGATGACGCGCATCGGCCTGGCTTCGGCGCGTTCAGCCATCGCACACAGCATGGAAGAAGCATTGCAGGTGCAGCAGGTGATGGGTTTCCCGACCGTCATTCGTCCCTCGTTTACTATGGGCGGCTCCGGCGGCGGCATTGCTTACAATCGCGAAGAGTTTGTGGAGATTTGCGAGCGCGGCCTGGAAGCCAGCCCGACCAAGGAATTGTTGATTGAAGAATCTTTGCTCGGCTGGAAAGAATTTGAGATGGAAGTGGTGCGTGATCGCGCCGACAACTGCATCATCATTTGCTCGATAGAAAATCTGGATCCTATGGGTGTGCATACCGGTGACTCAATCACTGTCGCCCCAGCGCAGACCTTGACCGACAAGGAATACCAGATCATGCGCGATGCCAGCCTTGCCGTGCTGCGTGAAATCGGCGTGGATACCGGCGGTTCCAATGTGCAGTTCGCCATCAACCCGGACGATGGCCGCATGGTAGTGATCGAAATGAACCCGCGCGTGTCGCGTTCTTCCGCGCTGGCATCCAAGGCTACTGGCTTTCCCATTGCTAAAGTCGCAGCGAAACTGGCCGTGGGCTACACGCTGGATGAATTGAAAAATGAAATTACCGGCGGCGCAACGCCCGCTTCGTTCGAGCCGACCATAGATTATGTGGTGACCAAGATTCCGCGTTTTGCCTTTGAAAAATTCCCGCAAGCCAATGATCGTTTGACCACGCAGATGAAATCGGTGGGCGAGGTGATGGCGATAGGCCGCACCTTTCAGGAGTCATTCCAGAAAGCGTTGCGTGGTCTGGAAGTAGGCGTACATGGGCTGGATGAAAAATATACGGATCGTGAAGCGATTGCAGCTGAGCTGGGCGCACCGGGGCCAGAACGCATCTGGGCGGTGGGCGATGCATTCCGTGTTGGAATGAGCGTGGCAGAGGTATTTAATTACAGCAAAATAGACCCGTGGTTTTTGGTGCAGATCGAAGACCTGCTTAAACGCGAAGCTGCGCTGGCTGGTCGCGCATTAAATAGTTTGAGCACCGATGAAATGCGCCAGTTAAAACGCCGTGGTTTTGCCGATGCCCGTCTGGCCAAGCTGCTGGGCAGCGATGCCGCAGCCGTGTGCGCGCATCGTCACGCGCTGGGTGTACGGCCAGTATTCAAGCGCGTGGACACCTGCGCCGCCGAGTTCGCTACCAATACCGCGTATATGTATTCCACCTATGAGGAAGAATGCGAATCCGCACCTTCCATCAAGAAAAAAATCATGGTGCTGGGCGGCGGGCCGAACCGCATCGGCCAAGGCATCGAGTTTGATTATTGCTGCGTACACGCCGCGTTAGCCATGCGTGAAGATGGGTATGAAACCATCATGGTTAACTGCAATCCAGAAACGGTTTCCACCGATTACGATACTTCTGATCGTTTGTATTTTGAGCCGCTGACCTTGGAAGATGTGCTGGAAGTAGTGGCGGTGGAAAAGCCCTTCGGCGTGATCGTACAGTTTGGCGGACAGACCCCGTTGAAGCTGGCGCACGCTCTGGAACAGAATGGCGTGAACATTATTGGCACTACGCCGGACATGCTGGATTGCGCGGAGGATCGCGCGCGTTTCCAACAGATGTTGCAGCGCCTAGGTTTGAAGCAGCCGCCGAATCGCACGGTGCGTACCGTCGATGAAAGCATCGCTGGCGCGCTTGAAATCGGCTATCCGCTGGTGGTGCGGCCATCCAATGTGCTGGGCGGGCGGGCGATGGAAATAATTCACGCCCAAGCTGATTTAGAGCGCTATATGCGCGATGCGGTGGAAGCCTCCAGAATTTATCCCGAACGCATGCCGATTTTGCTGGATCGTTTCTTGAACGACGCGATTGAGGTGGATGTGGATGCGGTGTCGGATGGCACAGAAGTATTGATCGGCGGCATCATGGAGCACATCGAGCAAGCGGGCGTGCACTCCGGCGACTCGGCCTGTTCCTTGCCGCCGTTTTCACTGTCGCAAACCTTGCAGGATGAACTGCGCCGTCAAACGGTAGCCATGGCTCGCGCCTTGAACGTGGTCGGCTTGATGAATGTGCAATTCGCCATCCAAGTTGACAAGATGGGGGGCGAGACCGTATATGTGTTGGAAGTGAATCCGCGCGCTTCACGCACCGTGCCGTTCGTGTCCAAGGCCACTTCCTTGCCGCTGGCAAAAATTGCGGCGCGCTGCATGGTGGGTCAGACGCTGGCGCAGCAGGGCGTGACTAAAGAAGTTATTCCGCCGTATTATTCAGTCAAGGAAGCGGTGTTTCCGTTTATCAAATTTCCCGGCGTGGACACTATCCTAGGCCCGGAAATGAAATCCACCGGCGAGGTGATGGGTGTAGGCGATACTTTCGCCGAGGCTTTTGTTAAATCGCAACTGGCGGCGGGCGTTAAATTGCCTTCTTCAGGCCGAGTATTTATCAGTGTGCGCGGTGAAGACAAGCCGGGTGTGGTTGAAGTTGCAAAAAACCTGCGCGACATGGGCTTTACCTTGTTAGCTACACGCGGCACAGCGGCGGTGTTGGCCACTGCCGGGGTGGCGGTGGTGGTGGTGAACAAGGTCGCAGAAGGTCGCCCGCATATTGTAGATATGATCAAGAATGGAGAGATCAATCTGATTGTTAACACGGTAGATAGCAAGCGTAGCGCGATGCAGGATTCCTATTCCATCCGCCATGCCGCATTACAGGGTAAAGTGACATACTTCACCACGCTGGCCGGTGCGCGCGCGGCTTGCTTGGGTATGAAAAACTGGGTGGAATGGCGGGTGTATGATTTGCAGGGACAACACCAACGCCTCAAATTAACCCATTAGTAAACTTTTTTTAGAAGGTATTTAGCATGAGCAAAACCCCATTGACCTTGTTAGGCGCGGAACTATTGCGTAACGAATTACAGCAATTAAAAACGGTTGAGCGCCCTTGGGTGATTAACGCAATTTCTGAAGCGCGGGCACAAGGTGATTTATCTGAGAACGCTGAATATGAAGCGGCTAAAGAACGTCAGAGTTTTGTCGAAGGGCGCATCATCGAGCTAGAAAGCAAGCTGGGTAACGCGCAGGTGATAGATCCCAAAACTATCAATGCCGATGGCCGCTGTGTGTTTGGCGCGACTGTGGAACTGGAAGATGTCGCGACCGGTAATGTCATGGTTTATCAGATCGTCGGCGATGATGAAGCAAACATCAAGCAACTAAAAATTTCTATCAGCTCACCCATTGCGCGCGCGCTTATTGGCAAGAGCAGCGGTGACGTTGCCGAAGTGCAAGCGCCGGGTGGGGTGCGCGAATACGAAGTGGTGAACGTACAGTATATTTGATCCGCCATTCCCGCGCAGGCGGGAATCTAGCGCTTTTATTTAAATAAGTATGTGGGAGTTTGTTTGGTATTGCGGGGGTAGTGTCTGGATTCCCGCCTGCGCAGGAATGACGTGGTTTTATTAAATTTATTTACCGACTACCCAACTGTTTCTTGGTAAGCGGCTTACCCCTGCGGCGAGCGGGTTTCTTTTCCGGTTCGTCTACTTGCGGCTGGTAAATGATCAAAATTTTACCTATGTGCTGCACTGGCGCGGCATTCAGTTCGATGCATATCTGCTCCAGCATGTTCTTGCGCGCTTCGCGGTCGCCGTCTTGGACGCTGATCTTGATGACCTCATGGCTTTTTAGAGCGCGGCTGATTTCTAACAGCACAGCGCTGGTCAGGCCAGCAGTACCGATTAGCACGGTTGGTTTTAAGGGGTGAGCGCGCGCCTTCAGGTTTTGGCGTTGCAATGTGGTTAGCGTTAACATTTTATGAGTAATTCCAGATTCGAGGGCGGCAGTGTAAACGATGAAGCGATCCAAAACCAGCAAACAATGGATGCACGAGCATGTCAACGATCAGTATGTGCAGCGCGCACAGAAAGAAGGCTACCGCTCACGCGCCGCATATAAGCTGTTGGAAATTGATGGAAGCGACCGCTTACTCAAGCGTGGCATGGTGGTGGTGGATTTAGGAGCAACGCCGGGCGGCTGGTCACAAGTGGCTGCGGCCAAGGTGGGATCGTCCGGTCAGGTGATTGCGCTCGACTTGTTGCCGCTGTTGCCGATACATGGCGTGGAATTTATTCAGGGCGACTTTCGCGAGGAAAGCGTATTGGCGCAACTGGAGGAAAAGCTGGGCGGCAAGCAAGTTGGGCTTGTAATTTCTGATATGGCACCCAATATAAGCGGCATAGGGCTGAGCGACCAAGCGCGGGCTATGGACTTGGCGGAATTGGCGCTGGAATTTGCCCTGCAACATTCGCCACCCGGCGCGGCATTTCTAGTTAAAGTATTTCAAGGCGTGGGTTTTGAAAGCTACCTGAAGCTGATGCGTGCGCACTTTGACCGCGTTGTGACACGCAAACCGGATGCGTCACGCGATCGTAGTAGTGAATTGTATTTGTTGGGGCTGGGGAAAAAGTGATGGCTAAACGTCCACCCAGCTTGAGTAATTGCGCGGAAAGTAGTCTAATGAGTGTCATTTTTCGCTAGGCACATGTCAGTTTAAGGAGTTAATTTGAACAATCTATTTAAGAGTGTCGGAATTTGGCTGGTCGTGGCCTTGGTGTTAATGACGGTATTTAATCAATTCAACTCGCGCCAGCAGCAAAGCGCGCAGGTGAAGATGGATTACTCGCAGTTTCTTGATGCCGTCCAGCAAGGGCAAATCACCAAAGTGACTATCGAAGGCCGCACCCTGAAGGCTGTCACCAGCGAGGGCAAGCGCATCACCAGCTATGCGCCGCAGGATTTGTGGATGGTGTCTGACTTGCGTAAGAATGGTGTCACGATCGAAGCCAAGCCGGAAGAAGAGCAGTCCTTCCTGATGAGTATTTTTGTGTCGTGGTTTCCGATGTTGCTCCTGATTGGCGTATGGATTTTTTTCATGCGTCAAATGCAGGGCGGTGGCAAGGGCGGTGGCATGTTCTCCTTTGGTAAAAGCAAGGCAAAGTTACTGGACGATGCCAAGGAACGGGTGACTTTTGCTGATGTGGCGGGCTGCGACGAAGCCAAGGAAGAGGTTTCTGAGCTGGTAGATTTTTTGCGTGACCCGACCAAGTTTCAGAATCTGGGTGGCCGTATTCCGCGTGGGGTGCTGATGGTAGGCAGTCCGGGCACCGGCAAAACATTATTGGCCAAAGCCATTGCCGGTGAAGCCAAAGTGCCGTTCTTTTCGATTTCTGGTTCCGATTTTGTGGAAATGTTCGTCGGTGTGGGCGCGGCGCGTGTGCGCGATATGTTCGAGCAGGCCAAGAAGCAATCTCCGTGTATCGTGTTCATTGATGAAATTGATGCAGTCGGTCGCCAACGTGGTGCAGGCATGGGTGGCGGTAACGATGAGCGCGAACAGACGCTGAATGCACTTCTGGTGGAAATGGATGGCTTTGAAGGTGCGAGCGGTGTGATTGTAATCGCCGCGACTAATCGGCCCGACGTGCTAGATTCCGCATTGTTGCGCCCGGGGCGTTTTGATCGTCAGGTGGTCGTGCCCTTACCTGACATACGCGGCCGCGAACAGATTCTCATGGTGCACATGCGTAAAGTGCCGGTTGCGCCTGATGTGAAAGCCGACATCCTCGCGCGCGGTACGCCCGGCATGTCCGGTGCTGATTTGGCTAATCTGGTCAACGAGGCAGCATTGTTTGCAGCGAAGCGCAGCAAGCGTTTCGTCGAGATGGATGATTTTGAATCGGCCAAGGACAAAATTATGATGGGTGCGGAACGCCGTTCCATGATTATGCCGGAAGCAGAGCGCCGTAATACCGCTTATCACGAATCCGGCCATGCTGTGGTGGCCAAGCTGTTGCCCAAGACCGATCCTGTCCACAAAGTCACCATCATTCCGCGTGGTCGCGCCTTGGGTCTGACCATGCAGTTGCCAGCTGAAGACCGCTACAGCATGGATAAAAATCGCATCTTGGATACGATTGCAGTGCTGTTCGGCGGGCGCATCGCTGAAGAACTTTTCATGCAGCAGATGACCACCGGCGCATCCAACGATTTTGAGCGCGCCACTGATATGGCGCGCCGCATGGTCACGCAATGGGGCATGACCGATGCTTTGGGGCCTATGGTATATGGCGAGAATGACAGCGAGATATTCCTTGGCCGTTCTGTGACTACGCACAAAAATATTTCCGAAGCAACCATGCAGCAAGTAGATGCAGAAATTCGCCGCATCATAGATCAGCAATATGCTTTGGCACGCAAACTGCTCGAAACCAATCGTGATAAAGTTGAGGCAATGACTAAGGCGCTATTGGAATGGGAAACGCTGGATGCCGATCAACTGGACGACATCATGGCGGGCAAGCCGCCGCGTGCGCCCAAGCCCAGCCAGTCCAACTCAACACCTAAACCCCCACAGGATGCAGCGCCGACTGCGCCTGCGGCTGCGCCCGCTCAGCCCGCTCAGGGAGCCTAAAGCAGGATGCGGGATATGGGATGCAGGATACAGGGGTGGTAGCCCCGTATCCCGTATCTTCAATGTTTCTCCACTGCGGTAATTTCCATTTAGACCTCTCTCGCCCCTTAGTCATGGGCATCGTCAACGTCACGCCTGACTCCTTCTCTGATGGAGGAAAATATTTTCAGCGCGATACCGCCTTGACACAGGCCCATCTGCTCATTCAAGAGGGTGCAGACATACTGGACATCGGCGGCGAATCCACGCGCCCTGGCGCACAGCCAGTCAGTGTGCAGCAGGAGCTGGATCGCATCATCCCGGTGATAGAGGGTTTGCGCGGCGCTCCCTTGCCGCTATCAATAGATACCCATAAACCAGAAGTGATGCGCGCTGCGTTAGCAGCAGGGGCGAGCATGGTCAATGACATCTACGCGCTGCAAGATTCGCAGTCATTGGCCGCCGTGGCTAAAAGCAAGGTGGCGGTATGTCTCATGCACATGCAAGGCACGCCGCAAACCATGCAACAACAGCCGCATTATCACGATGTGGTGGCGGAGGTGCTGCAATTTTTGCGCGCTCGGCTAGATGCTTGTCTCGCGGCAGGCATTACACGCGAGCGCATCGTAATTGACCCAGGTTTTGGATTTGGAAAAACATTGGCGCATAATCTTGATTTGTTGCGGCGACTCCACGAATTTTACGTGCTGAATGTGCCATTGCTTGCCGGACTATCGCGCAAATCTATGTTGGGCGCGATCACTGGGCGGACTACAGATCACCGTGACCATGCTAGTGTGGTAGCAGCGTTGTTGGCTGTGCAGCGTGGCGCACACATAGTGCGCGTGCATGAGGTGCGGGCGACAAGGGATGCATTGGAAGTTTGGAATGCGGTGGATCAAAAACATTGAACAACAGAGACACAGTGAAAACCTTAACAAGG
>JANONO010000115.1:0-1766 GCA_031420875.1 Gallionellaceae bacterium
GATCCAAGCGCTGGATCGCACACAACCCGGATTGGCGCTCAAGAAGGGGCGAGCATCCACTATGACGCACGATTACAAACGCCACGGTACGACGACATTATTTGCGGCGCTCAATGTGCTCGATGGTCAAGTGATCGCCCATCCTAGGCTAGAAGTCCCTTGGGTTGAGCTGGCAAAATTTGTGGCAAGGCACTGTGAATCTCCGTTGCAAATAAAATGGTAGTACCAATTATCACTAGCGCTACCCCTCCCCGCCACCACAGCCGGCAAGGATGGTGACCGCAACCACCCAGAACGCTCTCCGCATTAACTTCGAGAGGATTGAAAATCGTTCATTGTTTAAAATATTCACAATGTGTTTCCAGTAAAGCGTTCGTTTGTCATACAGAATTCTAAAAAATATTTACCCCAGCAAGCCCTTCACCAGCTCACGCTCTTCCATCAGTTCGCGATAACTTTCTTCCATATGCTTGCGTCCCAAGGCGCTGATCGGCAAGTCTTGTACAATTTGGTAAATGCCATTTTTGCAGGTGACCGGGAAGCCATAGATGACCCCAGCAGGGATGCCGTAGCTGCCGTCAGACAGTATGCTCATGGTGACCCAATCGTTGCTTTGTGTGCCGAGCATCCAATCGTGGATATGAGCGATGGCGGCATTGGCGGCACTAGCGGCGCTGGATAGGCCGCGCGCTTCAATCACCACTGCGCCGCGTTTTTGCACGGCAGGGATGAATTCGCGCTCTACCCAACCCTGGTCAGGCAGCAGGTCGCGCACTAAACGGCCATTTATTTCGGCATGGTCGAGGTCGGGATATTGGGTGCCGGAATGGTTGCCCCAGATGATCATTTTTTTGATGTCGCGTACTGGCTTGAAAAGTTCTTGCGCCACTTGCGCGATGGCGCGGTTGTGATCGAGGCGCATCATGGCGCTGAAGTTTTTTGGATCGAGGTCGGGTGCGTTGCTCATGGTGATCAGCGCATTGGTGTTGGCGGGATTGCCCACCACCAATACTTTGACGTGACGTGCGGCCACTTCATTGAGAATCTTGCCTTGTGCTGAAAAAATCGCGCCATTGGATTCGATTAAATCTTTGCGTTCCATGCCTTTGCTGCGTGGACGTGCGCCCACCAGCATCACAATTTCCGCATCGCGGAAGGCTATCCTGGGGTCGTCGGTAATGATGACTTGATGCAGCGTGGGAAAAACGCAGTCTTCCAGTTCCATTGCTACGCCGCGCAATGTTTGCTGCGCCTGTGTGATATCCAGTAATTGCAAAATGATGGGCTGGTCATGTCCCAGCATGTCGCCATTGGCAATTCTAAATAGCAGACTGTAGCTGATTTGGCCTGCTGCGCCGGTGATGGCAATGCGGATGGGTGCTTTCAAGGGCTGTCTCCTGTGCAGTTGACGATGGTGCCCCGAACACGAATCGAACGTGTGACCTACCCCTTAGGAGGGGGTCGCTCTATCCACTGAGCTACCGAGGCGTTTTTCGCATTCTAACGTAAAATACGTTCTGGCGATTTAAGGAAGTTCAAGGCTGCCTCTAATAATTCAAAATCCTAAGCGAGACAAGGCGCAAGAAAAATTTTAGCGCGCCGCATATAGGTGATATGTAAGCGTTAAAATTTTTGGAGCAACGCAGTATCGCGACGGAGTTTGGATTTTTAGAGGTTCCCGCTAGAATGCGCACCATGCCTCGGTAGCTCAGTGGATAGAGCGACCCCCTCCTAAGGGGTAGGTCACACGTTCGATTCGTGTTCGG
>JANONO010000116.1:0-2880 GCA_031420875.1 Gallionellaceae bacterium
GTGCAGGAACAGACCGGTGCCGACATGCTGCTGTGGCAGGGTTCATGCGTGGTGCATGATGAATTCAAGGGTCGGGAGCTGATAGAGCTCAAAGCACAGCACCCACAAGCCAAGGTGTTGGTACACCCAGAATCGCCGCGCGCGGTGGTGCAACTGGCCGATGTGGTGGGCTCCACCACGCAGCTTATCAAGGCCAGCCAAACCTTGGATGCGCGCGAATTCATTGTTGCTACTGATAACGGCATCCTGCACAAAATGCGTACGCTGTCGCCGGACAAGGTGTTTCTGGAAGCGCCCACTGCGGGTCACGGCGCAACTTGCACCAGTTGCAACCACTGCCCGTGGATGGCAATGAATGGCTTGGAAAATTTGGCGGCAGTATTGGAAAATGGCTTGAATGAAATCCAGATTGATCCTGCTATCGGACGACGTGCGAAGGTATCTATCGAGCGCATGTTGAATTTTTCGCGGCAGATCAAATTGCCAACGCGGGGAATAGGGAATGCTTGATGGGCGTCATTCCCGCGCAGGCGGGAATCCAGTCATCAGTAGGTTGGGTTGGATTGAGCGTAGCGATACCCAATAACTAAAACCAACTTTGCCGGGGGTAGTCCTGCCGCTCTTGTGCCTCCTATGATTGCTATTCTCTTGGATAGTGAAACTCGCAAAGAGGCTGACTGCACCCAACTTGAACAAGAATCGAAAGGAGTGTTGCGTTTTCTGGATCGAGCCATGCTGGAAAACTACATCCTGTTTCCAGATGCGATTTTGGCTGTATTAAATGATCTTGGCGAAACTTTGACCTTAGAGCAAGCTCAGGAAGCATTGGCAAATTCTGGCATTTCAGTATCTGGTGATGTGAGCAAGGTTCACGGTGCAAATATACTGGCTAATGTTTTTTCAGCGCTTACTAAAACACGCTATCAGTTCAATAAAACGCGAGATGTGCCGGAAAATATATCTTGGTTGATTGCCAGCAAGCCAGAATCGCTCCGCCCATTAGGGAGTTTTCTCAGAAGCGTAGCAGAACTTCAGGACGGTAGGATGAGCCGAGCGTAGTGCCACACAATTCAACCATTAACCCATTCCCATCCTAAAGCCCCCTCGCTTCGCTCTCCCCCTTGAAGGGGTAGGAATGGTTTCGTGGCTTGCAAGTGTTTTTTCGCTTAACCGAGTGCCATGAAGCGCCTCCCTCAATCAACTACGACTACGCGACCTCACTTTATCTCCATGTACTTCAAACGCACCTGCGCGCAAAATTGCCAGAATCGCGTCTAGCCGCTCATGTTGCACCGGGCTGATGTGGGCATAGCCTAGTGCCGAGGCAAGCAATCCTTCGATGCCGTTTTTGGCCAAACTGGGTGCATCTCGCCCTTCCATTGCGCTTTTCATCATGCTTAATTTATGCGTGCGCCTAGCATCCTGAAACGCGGGCGGAGATTCCATTTCAAGCGCTGATTCCATCTGCAACAGCACTACGTCAAACGATACACCCGTCGGCTTGATTTCATCGACCTTGAATCGTTGATGCAATGCTTGTTCCCACACGGTCGGCAGTACAGGCAGTGCAGACCAGCGCGCATCGCTATCTAGCCAGGGCTCGGCGCTTGCTTCCTGCTCTTCGCAAAGCGCCAACTTCTTGCTCAGAGAATCCCAAGTGACATTCCAAATGCGCTGCGAACTGCCCGCAATATATTGCAGCGCTGTTTGACATGCGCTACGGAATTTTTCATTGAGTTTTTCGACGGCGTTTCTGGGGGGGTCGCCCGCTTTGCGCCATTCCATTTCCACGGCGGCGAGGGTGCGTTTTATATCTGCCGGAGGCGTGTCCTGAGTTAATTCACCTACACGGGCAATCAGCGCTTCGCGTGCGGCTTGGTTGGCTTTTAATTCAGCCTCTTTGGCAGTCGAGGCCGCATCGCGCAAGCTAAATACGGCATCTATCGCCGTCTTAAACTCCGCCCACAACACGTTTTCAACATTGCGTAGCAACGGTTGCGACTTGGAATGCGTTTGCCACTCGGCTTGCACGGCGCGCACTTTGGCAATGACATCGCGCCCTTGTGCATCTGCGCTTAACGCTTTAGCACGGACAATAAATTCTTCCCGTGTAGCTTGTGCTGCGCCTCGCATTTCTAGCAAGGGATTTTCCAAACTTGCGATACATGCTTTCATCTGCTCTAGCAGATCATCGCGTGATTTGTGCGGCACGGTATGTTCGATGGGCCCCAACTTGCGCCACTCGGTTTGAAAAAGTTCAAGCGCACGGGCTATTCCACGCCAATCAGGTTCATTGCTATCTTCCCCCTGCGCTACATTTACGGCATCCAAAGTGGCTAACAATTGTTTACGGGCGCTCAGATTATTTTGCCGCTCGGTGTTCAATTTATCCAAGTGCGCCGCCACTGGCTGATAAGCGGTTTTAAGCGCCTCATCGAAACGCTGCCATAGTTCGCGGCTGGTAGCGCCGCCCAAGCGATCCAATTCTTTCCAGCCCGTCCGCAGCTTTTCGATCGTTTCCGCATGTTGCTTGAGAATCAACTTTGCTTGGGGTTGACCCTCTTCACCCACAGTGGCTTTAGCAAGCGCTTCGGCTTCCAGCACTAAGTCATCACGCACCAGCCCGCCACCCCAATGTTGCCACCCTTTAAGGCGTGCGTACTCGGCTTGCACGGCATGGATGCGGATATGCAGATCACCATTGGCGGTTTTGCTGCCCTGATCTTCCTGAATCGCGACCAGGTGTTTGTTGGTTTCGGCCAGATGACCTGCCGCAATTGCAGCCTCTGCTTTTTTTACGATCACTTCCAAAGCCGCATCGTGCGCCTGTTGCGCCGCCTTGCTTTTTTCGCTAGCGCGCTGCTTACCCTCGGCTTGACG
>JANONO010000117.1:0-4384 GCA_031420875.1 Gallionellaceae bacterium
GGTCTTGCCATGATCTACGTGGCCAATGGTGCCCACGTTGACGTGCGGTTTGGTGCGTTCAAATTTGCTTTTTGCCATGATGATTGCCTCTGTCTAATGGTTGTTTCTGAATAGCGGCGAGCACAAAAATCGTGCTCATCCTAAATTGTTTCAGCAATTATTTACGGCTGGTCATAACCGCTTCAGCCACGTTTTTCGGTGCTTCGGTGTAATGCTTGAATTCCATGGTGTATGTCGCGCGTCCCTGGGTTGCCGAACGTAGCGCAGTGGAATAACCAAACATCTCAGCCAGCGGCACTTCGGCTTTTACCACCTTGCCGCCACCTGCCATGTCATCCATTCCTTGTACCATGCCGCGACGTGACGACAAGTCGCCCATCACCGTACCAGTATAGTCTTCCGGTGTTTCCACTTCGACCGACATCATCGGCTCCAGCAATACCGGGCTGGCCTTACGCATCCCATCTTTGAAGCCCATCGAAGCAGCCATTTTGAAGGCGTTTTCGTTGGAGTCCACATCGTGATAAGAACCATCAAACAGCGTGACTTTAATATCAACCACGGGGAAGCCAGCCAGCACGCCATTCGGCAGCGTTTCTTCCAGCCCTTTCCTGACCGCCGGTATAAATTCACGCGGCACAGAGCCACCCTTAATGCCATCCACGAACTCGAAGCCCTTGCCGGCTTCATTCGGTTCGACCCTCAACCACACATGGCCATATTGGCCGCGACCACCGGACTGCTTGACGAATTTACCTTCGACTTCAACTGATTTACGAATCGCTTCGCGATAAGCCACTTGCGGCGCACCGACATTGGCTTCCACGCCGAACTCACGCTTCATGCGTTCAACCAGAACTTCCAGATGCAACTCACCCATGCCGGAAATAATGGTCTGCCCCGATTCTTCATCAGAGCGCACACGGAAAGAAGGATCTTCCTGCGCCAAGCGATTCAGCGCCATGCCCATCTTCTCCTGATCCACCTTGGTCTTCGGCTCAACCGCGACGTGTATCACCGGCTCCGGGAATATCATGCGCTCCAGCATAATCACTTTGGCCGGATCGCACAGTGTATCGCCCGTGGTCGCATCTTTCAGACCAACCGCAGCGGCAATGTCACCCGCATGAACTTCCTTGATTTCTTCGCGCTCGTTAGCGTGCATCAGCAAGATGCGGCCTATGCGTTCCTTCTTGCCTTTAATCGGGTTATAAACAGTATCGCCCGATTTCAGCATGCCTGAATATACGCGGAAGAAAATCAACTGACCGACGAATGGATCCGTCATGATCTTGAATGCTAGTGCAGAGAACGGTTCAGCGTCATCTGCCTTGCGCTCCCCCGTAGTTTCATTTTCCAAAATTCCCTTGACTGGCGGAATATCGGTCGGTGCCGGCAGATAGTCAATCACCGCATCCAGCATTGCCTGCACGCCCTTATTCTTGAAAGCCGAGCCGCATAACATGGGCACGATTTCGCCAGCAATAGTGCGGTTGCGTAACCCTTGTTTGATTTCAGCCTCAGACAAAGCCCCGCCATCGAGATATTTGTCCATCATCTCTTCGCTGGCTTCAGCCGCGCATTCCACCATCTTGTCGTGCCATTCCTTGGCCACTGCTTGCAGGTCTGCTGGAATATCGCGCAACTCGAATTTCATACCTTGCGTCGAATCGTCCCAGTAAATCGCTTTCATGCGTACCAGATCAATTACGCCTTCAAACTTTTCTTCAGCGCCAATCGGCACTTGTATAGGCACGACGTTGGCGCGCAAGCGCGCTTTCATCTGGTCATAAACTTTGAAAAAATTTGCGCCGGAACGATCCATCTTATTGACAAAGGCCAGGCGTGGCACTTTGTATTTGTTAGCTTGACGCCATACCGTTTCCGATTGCGGCTGTACGCCACCGACCGCGCAATACACCATGCACGCACCATCCAGCACACGCATGGAACGCTCCACCTCGATGGTAAAGTCAACGTGTCCTGGCGTATCAATGATGTTGATGCGATGCTCAGGATAGTTTTTGTCCATCCCTTTCCAGTAACAAGTGGTCGCAGCAGAAGTAATGGTGATACCACGCTCTTGCTCTTGCTCCATCCAGTCCATCACAGCCGCGCCGTCATGCACTTCGCCGATCTTGTGGGAAACACCGGTGTAGAACAACACACGTTCTGTAGTTGTCGTTTTACCTGCGTCTATGTGTGCGCTGATGCCGATATTTCTGTATCGCTCAATGGGTGTTTTGCGTGCCACGATAGTTACCTAAAAGTTATTAAGCGAGTAGCCTGTAGCTGGTAGCGAGTAGAAAAACTGGGTTAGCTACCCGCTACAAGCTACCCGCTCTATTTAAAAACGGAAATGCGAGAAGGCCTTGTTTGCTTCAGCCATGCGGTGAACTTCTTCACGTTTTTTAACTGCGCCGCCCCGTCCTTCAGAGGCATCAATCAACTCGCCTGCAAGGCGCAAGCCCATAGATTTTTCACCGCGCTTGCGTGCAAAATCTTTCAGCCAGCGCATGGCCAAGGCCATACGACGTGATGGACGCACTTCGACCGGAACTTGGTAGTTAGCACCGCCGACGCGGCGGCTCTTAACCTCAACCTGCGGCTTGATGTTGGATATGGCCAGATTAAATACTTCGATCGGATCCTTGCCGTTTTTCTTGACGATCTGTTCCAGCGCGCCATACAGAATGCGCTCGGCAACCGATTTCTTGCCGGCTGTCATTAATACGTTAACGAACTTGGAAAGCTCTTGGTTGCCGTATTTAGGATCAGGCAAAATTTCGCGTTTGGGTACTTCTCTACGTCTTGGCATTTTTTAAAACCTCGTGTAAGCGGCTATTAAATTATTAAGCTTTTTTGGGGCGCTTGGCGCCATATTTGGAACGGGACTGTTTACGATCTTTAACACCTGCCGTGTCCAAGCTACCGCGCACCATGTGGTAACGCACACCCGGCAAATCTTTCACACGACCACCACGAATCAATACGACCGAGTGCTCTTGCAAATTATGACCCTCACCGCCGATGTATGAGATGACCTCAAAGCCGGTAGTCAGACGAACCTTGGCCACTTTACGCAAAGCAGAGTTTGGTTTTTTTGGCGTTGTAGTATAGACACGAGTGCAGACGCCGCGTTTTTGCGGACCGCCGACCAGCGCCGGAACTTTGCTTTTTACAGGCTCAGCAGCGCGTGGTTTACGCACTAATTGATTTATGGTTGGCATTTATAAATAACCCTAAAAATTGTTACACATCAATATGTTAAAAAACTACAGCGGTCACGACAAGCCCCAACACGACAAACCATACTCTGCGACATGACGGCTAACGTGACTGCCAATAAAAAGACCGCGCATTCTATTGAGGAACGACCGGCCTGTCAAGCAATCGCACTGTCTTGTGACTCGGCGGGTTGGTCTCCGCCACTTATGACCGACGACCCCATATCCAATCCCAACCGCTGCCTGCGGCGGGTAGCGTGGTAGGCCAAGCCTGTGCCAGCCGGAATCAAGCGGCCTACGATGACGTTTTCTTTCAGTCCACGCAAATCGTCGCGCTTGCCCATAATTGCAGCTTCGGTCAGTACGCGCGTGGTTTCCTGGAAGGACGCTGCCGAAATAAACGAATCGGTGGACAGCGAGGCTTTGGTAATCCCCAGCAGCATAAATTCGAATGTTGCCGGTTGCTTGCCTGCGGCTACCACGCGCTCATTCTCGCGTAGCAACTCTGCGCGCTCGACCTGCTCCTTGGGAATAAACGTGGTATCACCTTCATCCAGAATCTGTACGCGACGCAACATCTGACGCACGATCACCTCGATATGCTTGTCACTGATCTTGACACCTTGCAGACGATATACGTCCTGCACTTCGTCGGTGATGTAGCGCGCCAACTCAGCCACGCCCAGCAAGCGCAAGATGTCGTGCGGATCAGCCGGGCCGTCCACAATCATTTCGCCTTGCGTAACGGTTTGGCCTTCATGTACCAGCAAATGCTTTTCTTTGGTGATTAAGAATTCATGTGCCAAACCTTCTGCATCGGTAATCACCAAGCGTTGCTTACCCTTGGTATCCTTACCAAACGATACCGTGCCGGTCACTTCAGCCAACATGCCCGCATCTTTAGGCGAGCGCGCTTCAAACAATTCCGCCACTCGCGGCAGACCGCCGGTAATATCGCGCGTCTTGCTGATTGCCTGCGGGATACGCGCCAGCACTTCGCCTACGCCGACATGCTGACCATCTTCCACGGTGACAATAGAACCCGTCTGAAAAGTCACCGAAATGGACAAGTCCGTACCGGCAATTTTGATTTCTTTACCTTTGTCATCGAGCAAGCGCACTAACGGGCGTAGCGCTCCCTTGCCTTGTGCGCCGGC